>CAZVFT010000084.1:0-11001 GCA_964626495.1 uncultured bacterium | reverse complement strand
ACTAGTTGTTTATTATTCGATTTCTGAACAGCCTTGTAAACCGTTTTGATATAAACGTCCGCAAGCCTCAAACAACGGTAATGAACTCTTTATCAGAGGGATTTCTTTTTCCTGCGCTAGATCAATCACATCCTGAGATGGAGATTTTCCCCGGACAAAGCAGATGGCTTTGATATCAGCTACTTCAGCAGTACGGACGACCTGAGGATTTGTGAGACCTGTAAGTAAAATGGCGTCTGCCTTGATGAAAGCTAAGACGTCGCTCATAAGATCGCATCCACACCCGGAACGTACTTTTTGCTCCAGTATATCTGATCCGTTTAAAACTGTAGCATCGAGAATTTTAACAATTTCCTTGAGTGTCATTTATCGTTCCTTTCGTTAATAATCAAGTTTCCTATCCTTCTAACCCACTGGTTAAGACAAAGTTATAATAAGACAGGGTGACTAATAAATATAATTGCTCAAAACAGTTGAAAAAAAGAGATTTCCTTGGAGATCCCACATTTTGATTATATTCTTTTCTCAACTTTATGATGGTCTTACTTTTGAGTTCCAAATATTTCGTCATTCCAAAACCCATTGGTTTCATATTATTTTCTATGTCGATGATAATAATCTAACTGTATTAATCACTTTATAGTATTTAATATCATCTCACATGCGGCTGGAATGGAATCTCTGATGATTTTTGATAAACCGGGGGAGACCTCATCAGGAATATTTTTTACCTGTGTTGATACAATTCGTACATCAACTCCGCACATATTTTTCAATTCCCTCAGAAGATTTGAAGTGGGTAGCTGATGCATGGAAAAATCGTCAATCTTTTTTACTGGAATATCAGATATGTCAAGTTCGAATATCTCGCCTGGGGATCTTCCCGCATCAACGGCATCAACAATTATAATCTTCTTTGGTCGTTTATCGCTTAAAACAATAGTAAACAATATTTTTCTTACACTCGAACCCACATTCATAACATAGACTTGAGGCGGGATCTTGTAGTTTTTTTGTAAATACTCTACTGCTTCAGGACCAAACCCATCATCCCCAAAAAGAATGTTGCCACATCCTAACACCAATGTTTCACTGTTCCAATAGTACGTCATATTTAGATGTAAATATATGAAAAGGGGTACAGTTCATCTTCGAGCTGCACCCCTCTCAATTTCCTTCAAAAAAGGAAAATCACGCTTTGCAGTATTATCTAACCTGAAAATTTTGCCACAAAGACACAAAGACTCGAAGAAGTATTTATATGAAAAAGATAAGGAGAAATTTGAACGTGAATTTTATGAAGAAAAAATGATAAATCATTTTTTCTGTAAAACCATTCATATTAATCCTTTGTGTCTTAGTGTCTTAGTGGCTGATGAATAGATCAGGCTAATCAGTTCTGAAACGAGTCTTTCAAATTCCCATAAGCATCCACAATATCAACGCAGACTGCTATACGACCATCGAGGTTGTGAGTGGCACAGGAAAGACAGGGATCATATGCCCGAATCGACATTTCAACCATATTCAAAATGCCCTGGTCGTAATGTCCATCTTTAATCAGAGTTTTCGCTGCCTGGTTCACCGACATATTGATAGGCGCATTGTTGTGTGTTGTACCGACAATCAGGTTGACATTCGTAACCAGACCCTTTTCATCCGTTTCATAATCGTGAATGAGAGTACCTCTTGGTGCTTCAGTACAACTGATGCCTCTTGCTGCTCTTGGCGTTACCGGAACCCGTGTTTCAGTGCTCGTGATTTCCGGATCGTTCAAGAGTTCCACAACGTGTTCAGCATTGTACAACAATTCAATTAACCTTGCCCAGTGATACAGAAGAGTCAATTGAGCTGGACGACCGAATGCTGCTCTGAATTCCTCAAATTCTTTCTGAGCCAGTGGTGTTGCCATCTTGTCCGCTACGTTGATCCTCGCCAGTGCGTTTGTCCGGTAGATTCCTTTTGGATCATCAATATCCATCGAGAAACCGTCACCCCATGATTTAGCGTATGGGAACTTCAGATATGACCAATCCTGAATTTTTTCAGAAATATAATCTGTGTACTGATCATAAGCGAAATCAACATACGTTCCATCTGGCTTCATTAGTCTAAGCTTGCCGTCGTAAACGTTCAGGGTTCCATCGTCTGTAACAGTCCCCATGAAACCGGTATTGATAACACCAAGGGTTTTCACCGTATCCAGATATTTCGGGAAGATACTTTCCTTAGCAAAGGCGATAGAAAACTTGGCGAACTCCAGTACCTCTTCTGCCATAGAAAGAGATTTAACTCTCTCGGCTTCCGTTAGTGGTTTACTGAATCCACCTGGAACAGCAGTAACCGGATGAATAGATTTACCGGAAACAATCTCGAGTATTTCTGCGCCTAAATGTCGGTTGCGCACCACCTTCTGTCCAATTTCTGGATTAGTTTGAGCGATACCGATGACGTTCCGCACGGAGTAATCAGCGTCAGGACCCATAACGAAATCAGGCCCAGCCAGAAAGAAAAAGTGCAGGATGTGTTCCTCAGTGAATGCGATGCTGTTACAGAGATCACGAAGTTTTGTCCCTGCTGGTGGAGGTTCTACACCAAATACTGCATCATTTGTTTTTGCTGATGCAAGATGATGAGACCACGGACAAACTCCACAGATGCTCGTAACAATTCTGGGGAGTTCTTCTACAGGTCTGCCGATACAGAATTTTTCGAACCCTCTCAATTCAACAACACTTACTTTGGTATCAGCTACATTACCTGTGTCATCAAGTTGTATTGTAATCTTAGCGTGACCTTCAATCCTTGAAACTGGTTGTATGACTATTTTTTTACCCATTTCTATTACCTCCTTACCCTGGTTGGTAAAGGTCTCAGGCGATTTTGTGCGCCTATGTACCTGTTAAACAATGCCCGTCTATCGTCAATGAGTTTTGCATCGAGTCCCACACTTGAAAGTGCTGTCATCATGTCAACCAGAGGTTTGGCATCTTTTCTTATAGGACCGAAGCAACCACGGCAAGGCATATAACCTTTAACACACCGTGGTACAACCTGTTCTTCTGCATCATACTGTTTACCACAACCAGATTTCGTGACAGGTCCCAGACAGAGTATACCCTGCTCATTGAAACATCTCAGTGTATCATACTCACCCGGGGTGAACTCCGCATCCTGAAGGGGTCTTTTCAAACCGACATCACTCTTCTCTTTCCGTAACGTTGGACAGTCATCACAGACACTTCTCTCAGGCAGCTTAAAAGGTTTACCTTCGAGAAGACATGTCAAGGCTTCCAGGATAATAACTGGATTCATAGGACAGCCCGGTATATAGAGATCCACATCAACAATTTCATCAACGGCATAAACCTTGTCAGTGAGAGGGGGGATATCTTCAGATGGATTGTCAGCGGACTCGGTGGTAATGGAATCTCTGTAAACCTTTTCCAAAAGGTCATCCGTATTGTACATATTAGCAAGTGCCGGAATCCCACCGAAACATGCGCATGAGCCAAGGGCTATAAGTGTCTTGCACTTTTTTCGCATCTCTTCGGTTACGTGTTTTTCCTTCTCGTTTCTTATCCCTCCGGAAATCATCCCCACATCAGCTTCAGGAATCTCAAGCTCATTTTTTTCGCCTATCTGACCAAAGTACTTGTGATCCATCAATACCGGCATGTGGACAAATTCAAGAGACGGAAGTAAATCGAGAAGCTTCTCTCCTAAGTCAAGAATGGATACTTCACATCCACCGCAAATGTTAAGCCATTCTTCTGCTACTTTTACCATATTCATCTCCTTATTATAGTGTTAAATTTTATGGCTCTTCACCGATAATAATGTGTAAAGAACCAAGTTTGTTTATTTTCATTATACAGGCTCACCTTCAACGACAACTTCAGTGACAACCCGTCTTGTAAACACAAAGTGTTTTCCACCTTCATCTATGAGTCTTGTTTCGAACCCGTCTTTACTGTACTTTGAAGCATTTTCTTTGGCGGCGGCTTCTGATTCATAATCCTCACCATCCCACATAAATTTTTTACCATCAATTATTTTTAAACTGTCCAAACTATTTACCTATTTGGTTTATCACGAATTTAGAATCCTAATACCAAACTTCACAAACAAAAATATTTGTTCACTAACTATACGGATTTGGTCCAAGTTCCTTTATGGTATCAACCATTTCCGTCATTACTTGTGCGAATTTGGGTCCTTCAGAGGCAGATACCCACTCAAGCCTGAAACGTTCTTCTTCTAAACCGAAATCTTCGAGCATAAGGGTTATAGCGTTAGCTCTATTTTCCGTCTTTACATTCCCATCTATATAATGACAGTCGCCAATGTGACAACCGCAGACGATTACCCCATCTGCTCCATTTGTCAATGCATCAATGACAAGATTCGGATGTACCATACTGGAACACATTACCCTAATTATTCTGATGTTGGGGGGATACTGTAATCTCGAGACACCGGCAAGATCCGCTCCTGCATAAGAACACCAGTTGCAGCAAAAAGCAATTATTTTCGGTTCAAATTCATCTTGCATCAGACTACTCCTAATGCTGCGTTTACTTGAGCACCAATTTGATCCAACTTAAATCCTCTTACTAATATTCCTTTCTTAGGGCACGTACCCTGACATCCTCCACAACCTTTACAGGTAGATTCATTCACTTCCACTGTCTTTTTTACCGCACCATTTCTCATATACTCAATCAATGTGATTGCATTATAAGGACAGGGCTCAATGCAGTATGCACAACCGTCGCAATTTTCATCTACTACTTGAGATATGTTCGCTTCCAACTCAATGCTGTCTTTTGAAAGTATGGTAGCTGCTCTTGAAGCGGCTGCTTGAGCCTGAATGATACTTTCTTCAATAGATTTTGCTGAGTGTGCCATACCACATAAAAATACACCATCCGTGGCAAAATCAACCGGACGTAACTTCATGTGTGCCTCAAGGAAAAATCCGTTGCTGTCCAGTGGGACTTTCAAGAATTGAGCAATTGAATCATTCTCCTTGCTGGGAACAATTCCCGCTGACAGAACCACCATATCTGCTGATATTTCAATGGGCAATTTTAATGACTGATCAAAAACATCAATTTGTAACCCTTTGCCGTTTCTTGAAACTTTCGGCTCCTCTTTTTCTTCGTAGCGCAAGAATATCACATCTTTATTTCTTGCCTTTGTATAATAGCTTTCTCTAAAGCCGTACGTTCTTATGTCTCTATAAAGTATGTAAACGTTCGTTTCAGGTGACTGTTCTTTGATTTTCAACGCATTTTTTATTGATTCGGTGCAACAGACTCTGGAGCAATAAGGTCTGTCATCGTTACGTGAACCAACACACTGAACCATGACAATCGTTTTTGGTGGTTCTTTTCCGGTAGTCTTCAGCCAGTCACCGTTTCCTGACAAACGATTCTCGAGTTCGAGTTGAGTAATAACATTTTCATCCTCACCATATAAATACTCGTCCGGCTGGTATTCACTTGCACCGGTTGCGACAATCACGATTCCATGTTCAATTTCCTCCGAACTACCATTTATGGAGACTTTTGTAGTGAAATTACCAATTGAACCCTCAAGGCTTTCTATTGTTGCTTCAGTGAACAGATGTATTTTATTATCAGAATTCACTTTTTTGACAATAGAACTTAATTCATCAAGCGGTTTTTCACCGTTCATCAAATAATGAATGCGATTCAGATTACCACCGAGCTGTTTTTCTTTTTCGATAAGATAAACATCAAATCCCTGATTCGCCAACTCAACAGCAGATGTCATCCCAGATAGTCCACCACCAATGACAAGTGCAGACTTCTTTATTTTCAGTAATCTTTTCTGTAGAGGATCTAATAAGCTGGCTTTGGCGATAGCCATCCGAACAAGGTCTTTTGATTTTTCAGTTGCTTTTTCTGGTTCATGCATATGAACCCACGAACACTGATCCCGGATATTTGCCATCTCAAAGAGATACGGATTGAGTCCAATCTCTCGAAGAGTATTTCTAAAAAGAGGTTCATGTGTTCTTGGTGTACAAGAGGCAACCACCACACGATTCAAATTGTGTTCTAAAATCTTCTCTTTGATGATTTCCTGAGTGTCGTTTGAACAGGTGTACAAATTATTTTCTGCATATACAACATTAGGTAATGTCATTGCATATTCAACAACATCTGGAACATTTACGACACCAGCGATATTTGTTCCGCAATGACATACGAATACGCCAATCCTCGGTTCCTGTCCCAGTACATCAATCTCCGGTGGATATTCTTTGGGAACGATCAGACTGCCCCTGACATCTTTCAAAAGAGACAAAGTGTTAGACGCTGCCCCTGATGCTTGCATGACAGTTTCGGGAATATCTTTCGGTTCCGTAAATGGACCTGCTACAAAAACCCCGTCACGTGTGGATTCTGTTGGATGGAAGATGGATGTTTTACAAAAGTCAAATTCGTTTAATTCTATATCAAATGTCTCAGCAATTTGCTCCGCTGTTTTTGGTGGTGTTAATCCAATTGATAAAACAACCAAATCGTATTCGTTTTCCACTTTCCGGTCATCTTCAGCCAGATATTGTATTAACAGATTTTTAGTCTCCGGGATTTCCTTTACAACAGGCACACGACAACGAATGTAGTTAACACCCTGAGCCTGAGCCCGTTTGTAATACTCATCGAAACCCTTACTGTATGCTCGTATGTCCATGAAAAAAATATCGGTTTCCACGTCTTCGCTGATATGCTCTTTTGTTATGATCGCCTCCTTCGTGGCATACATACAGCACACTGATGAGCAATAGTCACATTCATGATCACGTGAACCGACACACTGGATAAATGCAATTTTCTTTGGTGTCTGTTTATCATACGGTCTTAAAACATGGCCAGAGTATGGTCCTGATGCGTTTAATATCCTTTCGAATTCTATTGATGTGATCACGTTCGGATAGCGCCCATATCCTAATTCCTCCTTTGCTGTTGGATCGAATAATTCAGCTCCTGGCGACAAGATAACCGCACCTACATCCAGCTCTATCGTCTCCTCCTTTTGGTCATAATCAATTGCTTTTGCTTCGCACACTTCTTCGCAAATTTTACATTGTTCATAATTCAGGTGAACACACTGATCCTTATCTATTGCCGGAGTATTAGGAACTGCTTGAGGATAGAGAATCTGTATGGCGGGTTTTTCATCTAAACCGAAATTATAGGGATTTGGAATAGGAATGGGGTCATTTTCACTTGTCAGTTCTGATACTTTTTTCCCGACAGGGCAGATAAAATCACAGGCACCACATGTCCAGCACATTTCGTTATGCTTACCAAATGGTGGCTCAACAATTTTATTTGGACCTCTACCAGAAAGGCAGACTGCCATCCTGCCCATTCTCTCACGACAAATTCTTTCACACAATCCGCAATAAATGCAATCATCGTTTTTCTTTTCGATACGGAGTTCGGTAACTCCCATCTCTGAAGCAATTCGCTGAATATTCTCAGAATCGGGGCATCTCGCAAGAAGAAGTTCTGCGACTATTTTCCTTGCTCTTTTTACCCTGTCTGTATCTGTCTTAACGGAAATACCGTTTAATGCCGGATAGGAACAAGATGCTTGGATAGATGGGGCTCTTCCTTCCTGTTCAATCTCGACAAGACATAACCTGCACGCACCGTAAGGCTCAAGCGCCTTATGATGACACAGTGTTGGTACCTTTATACCAGTACTCTCAATACATTCTAGCAGTGTTTTGTCTTCTGGAAATTCAGCTTTATTCCCATTTATAGTCAGTTCTATCACACCGCCTCCCTGTTTTTTACTAAATTTTCAAACAGGAAATTTTTATAAAAATTCATATTTCTAAAATCCATTCTATTCTGTTTTTTTCTTCTTTTTCTTTTTCGGACATGGAATAATCTCCGTCAGCTGTTTGAGATTATCCATATCGTTGCCGGTAACTTTTATTACGGCAGAAACCTTAGGCGGGCACTCTTCTAGGCACTGACCACATTTTGTACATTTGTCCTGATCAATTATGTGGACATATTTTAATTTTCCTAATATTGCCTCTGTGTGACAACTTTTTAGACATTTAAGACAGCCAACACATTTATCAGGATCGATATAATACTGAATCAGGTTTCTGCAGACGAGTGCGGGACATCTTTTCTCTTTAATATGTGCCTTATATTCATCCCTGAAATATCTCAAGGTAGAAAGTACGGGATTCGGTAGAGTCTGACCCAATCCGCACATCGAGGCATCTTTTACAGTCTTGCCCAGTTCTTCTAAGAATTCAATGTCACCCTCATGACCTTCACCGTCCGATATCCGGGTAAGCACTTCAAGCAATGCTTCACTTCCATCACGGCAGGAAACACACTTCCCACAGGACTCATCATTCGTAAACTTGATAAAGAATTTGGACACATCAACCACACATGTATCTTCATCCATGACAATCATACCACCCGAACCCATCATTGAACCTGCTTTTTGCAATGATTCAAAATCTATGGGAGAATTAATGAGGCTGGAAGGTATGCATCCGCCTGAAGGTCCACCGGTCTGCACGGCTTTGAATTCTTTTCGATTTGGAATTCCACCACCGATATCATAGATCACATCACGAAGATTTATACCCATCGGTACTTCAATAAGCCCGGTATTATTTATTTTCCCGACAAGTGAGAATATTTTTGTACCTTTAGAAGTCTCTGTGCCTATTCCTGAGTACCAGTCTGCACCTCTTGCGATTATCACGGGTAAATTCGCCAGCGTCTCCACGTTATTGATAACTGTTGGACATCCCCAGAGGCCTTCCTGCGCCGGGAAAGGCGGACGCTGTCTGGGTTCGGGTATATCTCCCTCGATCGAATGTATCAGAGAAGTTTCTTCTCCACATACAAAAGCACCCGAACCTTCTCTTATCTCAATATCAAAATCAAAACCGGAGCCTAAAATGTCCTTACCTAGGAGCCCGTATTCTCTTGCCTGAGAAATAGCGGTCTTCATTCTCTCCAAAGCAAGTTGATACTCCGTCCTGACATAAATAAATGCTTCTGAAGAGCCAATTGCATATCCGGCAATAAACATACCTTCGATAACGGAATGAGGATCTGACTCTATCAGACTCCTGTCCATATATGCACCCGGGTCGCCTTCATCACAGTTTGCTATCAAGTATTTTGGTGTCTTTTCCTGTTGAATGGCTATTTCCCACTTTATGCTGGTGGGGAAGCCTGCGCCGCCACGACCTCTTAGTCCTGATTTTGAGACCTCTATAATAACATCAGCCGGTGACATTGAGGAGATAACTTTTTCCATAGCCATATAGCCATCTCTCGCTATATAGTCGTCTATCTTTTCCGGGTCAATAATCCCTTTATTCCTCAGGACAACTAAAAGTTGCTTTTTGAAGAATGGAATATCCGAAAGCATCGGGAGCACTTCTTTTTCTTCCGGCGGTGTAAACATTAGTTTCTCTACGGGCCTACCTTTGAGAAAGTGTTCTTCGACAAGATGGGATATATCATCCACCGTAAGCCAACCGTAGAATATATTATCGGGAATAACGACCATTAGTGGGCCCTGACCGCAGAAACCATTACAACCAGTTTGTACTACAGAAACTTCCTCTTCAAGTCCGCGAGCAGCTATCTCCTTTTCTAGTCCTTCTATAATTTGGAATGCCCCACCAGCAACACAACCTGTCCCTGCGCACGCCATTAATTCTATACGTTTTTTTTCAGACATTAGCCTGCTCTTTCAGAACCAATACCTAGTACATATTCTTCAACTATGTTTCCCTCAATTATATGCTCATTAAAAATTTTTTTGGTCTTATCCGGGGTAAGCTTTCCGTACTTTACGGGAGCGGAATCCTCCATTTCTACTGTAACCATTGGTTCTTCAGAACACAACCCGGCACAACCGGAAGATGTGAGCATTATATCAGCAATATCCTTACTACTAAATTCATCTAAGAAAGTACTCATTATTTCTCTGGCTCCCGCGGCAATACCGCAGGTACCCATATGAACGGTCACCTTTCCCCTGAAGTTACCTTCCCTCAAGTAAATACTTTTTTTTGTGGATTCTCTTTTCTTTCTTAATTCTTCGATCGTCAACTTGGGCATCCTATTGCTCCTTATTCTGATACTTTGCTATTATCCCAGAAATGTTTTTTGATTGAAGTTTCCCGTATACATCATCCCTTATGGTCGCAACAGGTGCAAGTCCACAGCAACCGATACATCTAACTGATTTGAGTGTAAAAAGCATATCTGCTGTTGTTTCACCCACGCCTATTTCCAACACTTCACTGAACTTCTCGAGTAATATCTCTGATCCGCGGACATAACAAGCAGTTCCCATGCAAACATTTATTACGTATTTGCCTATCGGTTTTAAACTGAATGCGCTGTAGAATGTGGCTATCCGGTTGATATGTGTTAGTGGATAACCGGTTTCTTGAGATATGTATTTGAGAATATTTTCTGGAAAATAATTATACACCTCATTTACATCTTGAAGAATTGGCATTAGTGGACCTTTTCTGTCTTTGTGTTTTTCTAAAATTCTTGGTATGTCTTCTTCGAATTGAGGTTCAAGGACAATATCTTCTATTTCCAGTAGTTGGACCGTATTCCTGGTGGGACAATTCGAAACACAATCACCGCAACCAGTACATTTTTCTTCGTCCACATAACGGGGTTGTTTCTTTATTTTTACCGTAAAATTCCCAGGCTGTCCTGTAATGCTTTCTACTTCACTTAACGTAATTTTCTCAATATCCTTGTGTCTGCCAATCTCAACCAATCTCGGTGCCATCGTGCACATAGCACAATCGTTGGTTGGAAAAGTTTTATCGAGTTGAGACATTACCCCTCCAATAGAGGGTTTATTGTCCACCAAATAAACCTTGATCCCTGATTCAGCTAAATCCAAGGCTGCCTGCATACCACCGATTCCACCACC
>CAZVFT010000083.1:0-11145 GCA_964626495.1 uncultured bacterium | reverse complement strand
TTTGGATGCAAATATACAACTATTATCCGTTATATCATAGTTAACTTAACAGTAGAATTTTACTCATAGTCTTTCTCTTAAACCTCCAATTTCCCTTCTTTTTCACCACTATCAATCTCTAAAATCGTTTTAGCAATATTTGCCAGATACACATTGACCTGCTTCAGTAAATCCATCAGTTCCATATGAACTTCATGGGTTGCTACCGATTCGGTTTTTTCCTTCTGTACCCGCTCCAGATGTGCGTAACGAAAATCAGCTTCCAGATCACGATACTTAATATCTTTTTTCATTATTTTTTTTGCCATCTTCATATCAAGCTCACCAAAAGCATCACTCAATCGGCTGGTTTGCTTCATCACCTTAATGTGAAATCTTTCCAGTTCCTTCTTTCCCTCCGGAGAAAAATCTTCATCAAGCAATTGTTTCTTATCAATTAACGGAATAATGTTTTTATCAATTATATCCCCGATGCTTTCCATATCGTTTACAATGGACAACATAGCAAACACTTCATTTGCTTGCAGATCACTAAGTTCTTGGCGACTAACATTCATCAGGTAGTTAGTCACTTTTTCATCCAGAAAATCAATTTTATCTTCACGCATAGAAATACCTTCGACAAGAGAGAGTTGCGGATAAATTTCATCCTGTTTAGGCTCACTGCTCACAAAGTGATGGATAGAAGCATTTAGCATTCTCGCCAGTATTTTAATCATGCGGGACATTTCCGTCTGCGCCAGTCCAATTGCTACGGCTGGATGAGATATCTGAGAATCATCAAGATGCCAGATAGCTGGGATAACTCCTTTTTCAATTTCTTTATCCGGGAGGATTTTGTAAACATAATGCGCCAAAACAGTTGTAAACGGCAGGAAAATTAACCCTACTGAAATATTAAAAATTGTATGAGCATTGGCAATTTGCCTTGGGGTTTCCATAGCCAGTTTTGCCGGTCCTACACCTTCTGCAACAGGTGATAGCCAGCGGACGAAATCCGCCAGATATTGTATAAACCAGATGAAGATTACAACGCCTCCGATATTGAACAATACATGTGCAATTGCCACTCGTTTAGCTCCACGGATCGTTCCAATACTTGCCAACCCTGCTGTAATACACGTACCAATATTTGCTCCAAAGATCAGGGGGATTCCTGCATCAAGCGTTAATAATCCTTGTTGGGCGAGGACAATCACAATCCCTGTAAAAGCACTACTGCTTTGAATCAGTCCTGTAAAAATTGTACCTATTAATATTCCATATAATGGATTTTCCAGACCCTTCATTAAATCAATAAAGGGCTGATAGGTACGTAGAGGTTTCATTGTATCGGACATCAGTTTCATTCCGAAGAAGAGAATCCCAAATCCAAGTAGTGCTTCTCCTATGTGTTTGTAACTATCTTTCTTGGCAAAGAAAGTCATACCGAAACCTACCGTAATCATCAGCAAGGCATAGTCCGTCAATTTAAATGCTATTAACTGAGCTGTAACAGTTGTACCGATATTAGCTCCCATAATAACACCCATTGCCTGAGCATAAGACATCAAACTTGCCTGAACAAAACTGACAAGCATAACCGTAGTGGCGCTGCTGCTTTGAATGACCATCGTAATAAAAGCACCTACACCAAGTCCGATAACTCTGTTTCTGGTTAATGCTGCAAGAATATGCCGCATACGATCACCTGCAGCTTTTTTCATGCCCTCACTCATTTTTCCCATACCATACAGGAAAAGTGATAAACCACCAAAAAGTCCCATTGTAAGGAAGCCCCAGTGTATACCGTCGCCGGAATTGCTGTTAGCCAATAAAATATTAGGGCTGATAGCAAATAGGAAAAGAATCAATTTGACAGAATAAGTAAACATTTTATGTTATTTCTGTATTTGGGATCCTATTGAATGAATTGTTTTAGCGATATTTCCAGAATATACATTAATCTGCTTCAGTAAGTCCATAAGTTCCATATGTATTTCGTGGGTTTCTACAGTCTCATCCATATCTTCATGAAGCCGATCTAAATGTTGCGTACGATATTGGGTTTCCAGATCTGTATGCTCCGATACGACTATTGGAGTAGGAGGAATTTTTGGTGATTTATGAAATACTCTTAATCCTCGATCTTCATATTTCTTAGCAATGACACTCTTTACCACTCCAGCATCAAATTCTCCCTTTAGTACTTTTTCTGCCACTGTGGTATGATGGGAAACAAAGTTGATCTCTTCTAATTCAGTGGGAAATATTCTGGCTTTCTTTTCAAGATACACTGGCATCCATTGTCCGGTAAGAGATTCTTTTGAAGGAAGAAGGAGAGTTTTGCCTTTTAAATCACTGAGGTTTTTAATTCCGGTTGTATCATGAGTGACAAATGTCGTATTAAAATAGTCTTTTCCGCCGGGATTTAAAGATTTTAAAATAACTTCAAGTCCATAGGTGTCTTTATTTGTAACATAAACAAAACTTCCTAACGATGCTATTGCTACATTACCCTGTGCTAATTGTTCAGCTATCCCATTATACGATTTACCAATCTTTAATTCAAATCGAAATGGAGTATAATCTGTTAGAAAATCCACAATGGGTTGATAACCAATATAGATCTCTCTTGGTGTATACCGCGGAACAATACCAAAATAACGAACGGGTTCATCGCTTATATCATTTGTATGGTGGATATCTTCTGAATGAATAGAGATATCCATTGCTGACCGAAAAAACCACCAAATCAGGATAAAAACGATGGTGGTAACAAACAATAATTTAAATTGATTGCGAGTATTCATAACAATATCCTAATTTAATTCAGAATACTGGAAATTACTCCGTGAAGTTCTTTTTAAGTATAAATTAATTAGACTGGACTCCAGAAACCGCGAATTACCCCGATACGCTTCACCTCGTTGTATTTTTTTATACAACTGGGGTCATTTTTCACTACCTGCCAGTCAGGCGCATTAAATAATTACCATAAATCAATCGTTTTTATCTTTAAACTAGTCTTTGGATAATAGGTATTTATTACGACTATCTATCGCCACATTAATATGATTTGTTATCTTATTCTCAGTCCATTCAATTTTTTCCTCGATTGTCATTCCCATTAAATTTTCTCCAAAACATAAGTCGGATATTCCCTTTGTAAAAATGGATATCCTCTACAAGTGTCCATCCTGAATTTTCCATGATTTTCCCCAATCCCCCGCGCTTCATCCATATTTTGTAGTTCTCGTAATGTTCCTCCCCGGCGTGTTTTTCCACTTGACGGATCCCCCAGCCAAGAATTTTTGAAAATATCGTCCTTTTTCCTAGAATGTCAAAATCTGTAACAGAAAATACCCCTGTTGGTTTCAACACCCGACGGACTTCTTCCAATTCAGCGTTAATGGTTGTGATGTCTTTCTCGTGAAGAGCAAATTGAGAAATAACAAGATCAAACTCCCCACCCTCAAATGGTATGTCTGTAGCGTCTGCCCGCATACACTTCCCTTGAACCTGTTTCTCTGCCTGCTTCAGCATAGCATCAGAAATATCAATTCCAACCGCGTCAACATTACCGGGTATCAGCGATAATTGTTTTCCCGTTCCACAGCCGACATCCAAAATGCTATTTGGCTGGTTCGTGATGATCCAATCCACCAACGCCTTTCGAATATGGTTAAGAAATGGATTTAGCAGCCGGTCATAGCGGGCTGATGTGTGGGAATAGTCATCTTTTGTGTTCATATTAGTGGGCAAATCTAAAAATGAAACCTCATCCACAGATCAAATTTACTCTGGAAATGTTCACATCCAAATTCACAATTATCATTGCCAACTACTAATGTCAGCATAAAAATTACCTAAATACTTTTCACTGGTGAATAGCTCACCGAGGCCTACGTCTTACGAATATATGTCAGAAACAGACCGGAATCATCAGGACCCCTTGACACGGTCTGGTTCCCCTGTTTTTTCATATTCTCGATCATTGGAGCTGGATAAAAATCAGTTTCTAATAACAAAAACTCTCCCGATGATAATTCTTTCATCTTCTCAGTAACAACTTGCAATGGATTATCCCCTTCCTGAAGGATTTTATTTCCACTAAGAATTTCCACTGGCTCCCCTTTCATCCACTCTTCCATTTTCGAATCACTCACTTCAGAAGGTTCGCCACTTTCTATCGGTTGCTGACCTACTTCTATTCTCAATCTGTTTACAAACTCCATTACATCGAGATCAGCCACTTTAGCTGCTTGTTCAATAGTTGCAATTTTTCCGACAGTTTTTCGAAGAACAGGGTTTTTCAATTTTTTAAAAAGAGGGTTCAACTCAATGATCACTTTTTCCAGTTGAGGATACTCCTTCAGTAAGTCATGAATTCTTATTAAGCCGTTAATATCCATATCAAGCCTCCGATTTTATTGATTCGTAAGATAATATCCTTCTCTCTCCTTCCAATTTTTGCAGGTCAGTAATATCCTGAGTCACCTCAAGCGTTCCCAGATACTGATCGTTTTCATCACGAACAGCGTAGTAACTGATTAGCACAAACTTATCACGAATTTGTATCCAGAACGAAACTGTATCCTGAGCCCCGGATTTAAAATCCTTCACAATTTGTTCCACCACGTGCACCGAAGATGGGGGATGACAGTACTGGACCTTCCTTCCAAGAATCGCACGGCTTCTGTGAAATATCCGGTCTTTCGTCTGAGAAAAGTATCTGACAATATCTTCCCTATCTACAAAACTGATGTCCACAGGTAATGTGTTAAGAACCCGGGTCAATTCCTCCACACTGAAAGCGCCTGTGGGGAGTTTTACTTTCCCTTTTTGAGCTGTCATCTGGGGAGGAGGCATTTCTTCACGATCTTCCGGTTCCCATTTATCCTGCGGATCATACAGGCAGTAACCAATCTCATCAGATTGAAGATATATCTCATACCATTCACTGTCTGTTAAAAGTTCAGAAGACATAGGAAACAGAACCTTCTCCTCTTTGTAAATCATCTCCTTTACCTGCTCCAATGCCAGAATTAATGCAAGGTCTATGAATACCTTCCCTTCACTTGCTAAAACGGGTTTTGCTCCCGAAAGACCATTAATGGAATCTTTTAACATCTCCCGCACTTCATCGTGCTTCCCCCACATAACCGCTGGCGGACCGGATATTTCTCTTTTCTCAAAATAGGGAAAAAGAAGATTCTCTTTTCTCCGGTAGTGTTTATCAATATCCATTAATGAGTTGAAATGCGCATGGATCATATGAAAAATGGTTGTGGCATCAGTAGTGTCATCCATCTTTCTTACTTGATCAAACAGTCCTTCCAGAGTGCTAATGGCATTTTCGATAGCTCGATTTTCCTGCTGAAATGTGTGAAGAGGATGACCTCTCGTAGCTTCAGGTGTTTTTTGTTTATCCAGCTGTTTTCTTAAAACTTTTGTATGGACATCACACAAACGCTGTATCTCCTTCTGATCGATACCTTCTTCAATCAACTGAACTTCCATAAGAAAAACGTCTGAATAATCTGCTTCCTCCAGAAGCGCTTCCAGCTGGTGCTGCACTTGTTCAGGAGAAGTAATTCCTTTGTGCAATTGACGGATCAGCGACTTCATTGTGTTGATTCTTTTCTGACGATTATTAATAATTTCACTCATACTTTTTCCCTCTCTGGTGTAAATATGGTTAATACAGTTACTCCCACAAATGCTCCAAATATTAGTAATAATTCCAAACTATACTCACCCGGATGAACCCAAATTTCCTTAAAAAAGTTCCATCTTCCTAAAATTTCCACACTGTTCCAGAAAATGACTATTGCAGGAATAGCATATCGTACCGCTTTTGCCATTTTGTTATACTTTATCAAGCGTAGAATCAGATAGAGAGACCAGATTAAAGATCCCCAAAAGACGATATATGTCGCAAGGTGACGATCTCCAAAAATACCTGGATCATAGACAATCATTAGTAAAATATAAAAAGCCCACAGAATATAAACTGTTTCTATTGCTGTAATGACAGCAAAATTTCTTTTCCGGCTTTTATCAGTAGGATAGAGTCCCATTTTAAAATTCCGGTGGAACCAGTTGAAAAAATTACATCTTGTTTCCCTTCTGAAGAAAAAGTACAAAACTGTTGCAAAAAACAATCCAATAGAGGATGGTAACACTAAATATTCCGGTTTTGTCACCACTTCCCCATTCTCGATAAATGGTTGAACACCAAGATGGTTAGCAAAATAAATAAATGAAAATTCCACCCAGCCTGTCCAAATAAAAAGTCCTGCAAAAAATCCCAACCATGTCATAGCTGTTTCGTTCTCTTTCTTCAGGCCAATGAGAAGGAAAATAAATCCCACCATCCCTAGAAGTGTAGCAGCAACATACTGATACTCGTGACCAAAGATTTTTTCCATTAATATCATTAGCGTATGCCCCAATGGCATTGTAAGCAGAACAACAATAAATGCAAGTATGCCAACAATTGGTTTTTTGTTTAAACTCATTCTTCCCTTATTCGAACTGTTTTTATCACATCTGACACAATATCCATTAGGTAATATTAATGAGACTCATTCTCAATAACAAGTAAAAAAATATCTCTACAATTCAATCTGCATTTTGAAAAAATGATAGTAATAAATGATACTTGAAAAAAGAAGAGCCATTCCTATCCCGATATACAATGAGGATAGATATAATCTTGGAATAAAATCTGTTGTCCGCATGAAAATTCCCATACTCATCATCACAGCAACAAGTATATAACTTTCCCATGCCTGGAAAGCAAATATACAGACGTTTTTTGGTAGTAAATTAATTCGCTGTATATTTTTCTTTATGACTTTTTGAAATCCGAATCGAGTGATAATTATTCCCGATATCAAACCGAACACGACACACAAAGCAACACCAGAATGTTTGAACTGTGTAAGCCAACGAACTGCAAAACTGTTTAACAAAATCCCTACCCCACTCCACAGTAATCCCGACACGAGGAATAACCAGCGTTTATGTACAGCAGGTTTTTTAATCATAAGATATTATAATTGGGATGCCCCGAAAAAACGGAACATCCCAATTATTTCACAAATGTTAACCTATCCTGATTCACCTTTCACAAATCCAAGTGCAAAGAACAGTGCCGTCAAGAACAGAAGTGGAGCCAGAATCGCCAGCACAAAATCTTGTGAGAAGAATAATAACTGACTTCCTGCTGTCAAGAATGCAAGAGCAATCCCGCCAAGACCTATCAATGCACCTCCAATTGTTACGTTTACAAACGCACCGGGAACTTTTTCTCCTTTCACTGTAAAAATCGGTACGAAGAAAATTGTTAAACCCGCTACTGCGTGAAAGATCGGATATATGACTTTACCCCATGTCGCATCAGGAACTGCGAACTTGTAAATTGCGATCAATATTAATCCGACAATAAAAAACCATAAAAACTTCTTTTCATTATCAGAATAAAACTGTGCAATCAATCCTGTTGCAAGTCCAAATGGAATTAATCCTGCCACTACGGCAACAAACGGGTGTCCTAATGCGTCCCAGCCAAATGCGATCAACAGTAACCCTGCTACCAGGAATACCAGGAATGATACAATGTAGTAAAGATTAAATGTACCTGCAGTTTCAGGACTTTTTTGTCTTTTTATGAAGTACCAGATCATGTAGATCAAGACCAGTCCTGTGAGCAGGAGAACAATGCGGTCAAAAATACTCATTTTATTTCCTCCTTGTTTGTTTATGGTAATTGCAATGCAACCGGCAACATATGCCGCTGTCTACACTGCAAAGTTTCAAGAAATATTTATTGGTTATCATCACTACTCCACCCAGTTAAAGAGCAAATACAAGCATAGCCCCTGCCATGAACAGGGACGCAAACTTGAACAGCGTGAAATTCGCTTTCCTAGACGGTTTTAGTATCAATCTCATAGACAGAATCAGCATAATCATGCTCCCGATTCTCATGGCAACAATCCCAGAATGATTGATATGAAGCAGATAGCCCACGGTGAGTAAAATCCCGGCAGCAAATAAATTGGTCACCGCAATAAAAATCCTTGCTGAATTGAATCCGAAAACATTAGGAAAAGTAGGGACACCTGCCAGTTTATAATCTTTGGAATGGTTCATTGCCAGAGTAAGAATGTGTGTTGGTATCCAGAGCAGGATTGCCAGCATGAGCATAATACCAATGAAGTCAATTTGTCCAGTCACCAATACCCTTCCCGCTAAAATTGGCATCCCGCCAGATAAACCGCCAAACACGATGGACCAGGGTGATTTCCGTTTCAGCCAAATAGTGTATACCACAAGATCAAAAATTACTCCAGCGGTAATCACCAAACCATATAACCACGACATCCAGAAATTGATGAGTGACCCAGCAATAATGAGTGTCCAGCCGAAGATGGAAGCTGTCTTTGGAGTGATAATTCCCTTGGGAATCGGGCGGTTTTTTGTTCGAGTCATCACGGCATCAATATCCCGATCAAAAACCATATTCAATGCAGTAGTTCCGCTTATGGTAAACAGCATACCAGACATGGCCAGTATTAAATTCCATACATCTAATCCACCCCCAGCACTGCGGTAGGCAGCAAAGGCTGTAAATATCAGTAGCCCCGTCTGAGGTGTCTTAATTAGCTGGATATAAAATCGAATTATAGCTAATATACTCACGACACTAGCAATACATTTACCTTACATCCCTCGCACAACGAAATCCAACATACATTCCATAATAATCCGGGCCCGCACTGTTTCGTCTCCAGACATTCAGGTTATATTCATAGTTGGTGTGACTGCCACCTCTCATATAGCGGTAATGAACATCCGGATAGTTGTCCCCTGTCCACTGCCAGACATTGCCTGCCATGTCATACAAGCCATACGTGCTTTGGTTATCCAGTGTTTGATATCCATCATAGGTTTTTCCGTTGTAGAATCCAACCGGTGTTGTTCCTATTGCACCTTTAAACAGTTTTTCAAAAAGATTGTGACTGCTGACATAGTTTGTCCGGTTCCGTTCTATCTCATAGCCCCACGGGTAGGGACGATTATCTTCTGAACCTCTGGCAGCTTTTTCCCATTCTATTTCTGTGGGCAGACGCCACCCATAAAAATCGGCATAGGCTTTGGCACCAAACCACGTTATAAAGACCATCGGATGATTTTCATACGCCGGTTCGGCAACGAATGTGCTGTTCACGAACTCAATATGTATTCCCGGTTCCGATAACGGTACATGTAGCTTATCACCGACTTCGACCTTTTCTTCGTGTTTATAACCATCAAAGGAATCTCCGGGATAAAATCCCATGACCTTGTTGTCGATAACCTTGACCTTTCCTTTGGCATGGGCTTCATTGAGATAACGAACGTATTGTTCATTCGTCACATCGGTGACCATGATTTCAAAATCATAGGAAACATCGGTGACATGCTCATGCATTCCTCGCAGATATTCTCCAGCTTGGATTAACACCCATTCATCCGGGTCGACACCGGTTTCGATTTTTGTCTGACCAAAAACTGAGGCGAATAGAATCAGAAAAATAATGTGTTTCTTCATCATATGTTTCTCCGTCTGATTAGGATTTATTGGATGAAATAACGGGGGTTGTTTTCTCCACATCCAATTCTGGATTAGCAAACTCTTTCGACCACACACCCCTTTTTGTGAAAAGATCATACAGTTTCCATATCATCAGCATTGCCAGTATAACCAGAACGGATGCCAACCCAAAATCTGCTCCGATCATCGTCCAGTTCACCACGGTCTGCTGAGCATATTCAGTGGTAAACAGTCTTTTCATTGAGAAAACGGTTACGGAAGCAAAGGCAATATCTGAGCAGACAATCACAATCCAGCCGAACCATTGACGGATTTTTCCTTTTAAACCGACGATATCCACGTAATACAAGAGAATGATCGTCGCAATAATCCCGGATAAAATATGCCAGTGACCAGTCAAAGCAATCCGCTCTTCCCTTGCAGGCCACACACGGAAAATCTCATCCAGTTTTACAGCCATAAATATACCAACACCGCTCACGGTGAAGTTCATAAATACCATTTGCCACAGCGGACCAAATTTGATGGGGTCGTGCAGTAAGGCTTTTAGTCCCTGCCAGAAAGAAGCTTTTTGGATTCCCTGCTCTTCCAGACGATCGCGTATCTGTGTTTTCCAACCGTATATCACCAGCATCAGTGCTGATAACATCACCAGAACGGATCCTACATAAATAATCGTATGAGCAATCGGTTCAAATGAAACTACGGACCAGACACCCGTGGTAATCACAATGGTTCCTGAAATCATAAGGGGCATGGCGATCTTGTGTAAAATCCCCTTAAAGTTCAACCATCGTCCAACAATAAGTGTGATGGCCACTGCAATTAACGTTAACATAATGTGAAGATGCCCAATAATAGCCAGTTGAAGAGGTGTTTTATGCGGTTCGCGAATCAGATCTTCCGCAAGGAATGTTTCATGACCATTCCCCCAGTAGGAGCCCGTCACAGCGCCAAAGATTGCAGAACCCAACGTGGCAACCGTCATCACAAAGAAGGCAACCCTCTCCAGATCAATACCGCTCTTCGTATTGGCATATTCAAGATCGGTAACTCGGTAGTCAGAATTCCAAGGCCAGAGTGCTGCTGCCAGTAAAAGCCCTGAGAAAAAGACAAGAGACTGTCCAAGAAGAAACAATCCATGAAACACAAACTGATGGCCAAAGTAAGCAAACCATAACCCAAAGATCATCGCCGTTAAATATCCAGTTGTGATCGTGGCATTGATCGTGGTTTGTTGATGTTTTTTCATAGGAACAATAGAGGTGATCATATACACTTCTATTGCCAGTACAGCCATCGCAATAACGTGATACAACATAATGATTCTTCCTTCACGTTCGACAGCATGAAGCTCCATGCCAAGCAGCTTTACGACAATATCCTTCACACCCCACTCTACCATAGGACCTGATAATGTCCCCCAGACTGCAGTAATCAAGGAAATCATGGCAATACCAAGAAACGTCAATCCCTTCGTGGAGCGAAATATATACTCCAACCTTATTTTAATACCTTGCACTTTTTCCTCCGTATGACATAAAGCTCCTGTTGCTTTT
>CAZVFT010000082.1:0-11269 GCA_964626495.1 uncultured bacterium | reverse complement strand
ATAATCAACACTTTTAACTTGAAACAAACCTACCGGAAATACTTCCTAATAGAAAATAGCAATACGAAGTTTATCATTTCTCATTTACTGTAATTACATAGCTGATGAATTAATGAATTTAAAAAGTGTAGCTGAAAAAATTAAGATTGTCATCACAGATGTAGATGGGGTTTTGACGGATGGTACTATTTACAAAGGTAACGATGGCAGAGAATTTAAACGATTTAGTATTCTCGATGGAGCGGGAGTTGTACTTGCCAGAAGTGCTGAATTGAAAATTGTGTTACTATCAGGACGTTTTTCTCCGGCAACTGAAGCACGGGCGAAAGAACTTGGTTTGAGTGATGACTGCTATCAGGGGGAGATAGATAAATTAGAGGTTTATAAAGAGTTAAAAACGAAATACGATTTTTCTGATGATGAAGCAGCTTTTCTTGGGGATGACTTTATTGACCTTCCAGTGATGGAGAAAGTAGGACTTCCTATTGCTTCAGCCAATGCTGTTTCCGATGTAAAAAAGCAATCAAAATATGTAACAGCGGCGAAGGGGGGCGAGGGGGCTTTTAGGGAAGCCATAGAAATGATTGTAAAACTTCAAGGAAAGTATGACACTGCCATAGAACATTTTCAACAAATGATTCATAATCATAAGAGAGGTAAAGATTATGGGGAGCAGTAAGAATATTAATGTTGGGAAAGAGGTAATTCGGATTGAAGCAGAAGCTGTGAAGAATCTTCAAAATCGAATTGATAGTAGTTTTGATGAAGCTGTGAATCTCATATTTAATTGTAAAGGGCGAGTCATCGTAACAGGGATGGGGAAGTCGGGACTTATTTCTCAAAAAATTGCATCAACACTTGCCAGTACAGGAACGCCAGCGCAATTTATTCATCCGGGTGAAGCTATTCACGGAGACCTGGGAATGATCACCCAAAATGACATTGTTCTTGCCATTTCTTACGGAGGTGAAACCCTTGAAATTGTCCAGATGATGCCAGCGATATCACGACTTGGGGTAAAAGTCATTGTCTTCGTGGGGAGAATGAATTCAACCATTACTGATAAAGCTGATGTAGTGATAAATACCAGTGTGGATCGGGAAGCGTGTACCCTTGATCTGGCTCCCACAGCAAGCACGACAGCTACTATGGCTATGGGGGATGCTTTAGCTGTTGCTCTACTGGAAAAACGAGGATTCCAGCAGGAAGATTTTGCATTACTACATCCCGGTGGTTCTCTGGGAAAAAAGTTATTGTTAACAGTGAAAGAAATTATGCATAGAGTGGATGAATTGGCGATTGTCGACGTGGATATGGATATCCAGTCAACCCTTTTGACCATTAGTGCTAAGAGACTCGGAGTTGCCATTGTGACTGAGAATAACGGGAAATTGTCTGGAATTATCACAGATGGTGATATTCGTCGAGGCCTTGAACAGGGTGGAGATATATTCGCAAAGACAGCAGAATTTTTAATGACAAAAAACCCCAAATGGGTAACTGAAGATACTCTTGCCATCAATGCACTGGAAAAAATGGAAAAATATTCTATCACCAGTTTATTCGTTTATAAGGATAAGAAAAATGATCGGCTACCGAATGGTATAGTTCATATCCACGACATTCTGAAGTCAGGAATTATGTGATGCGTCTAGCTAAGATAATTCATGAACAAATGTAATCAATGATGTAAGTGTCGTAATAATAATGGATAGAGGAATCATAACACTATGTAATTATGTAAAACGTAAATATGTAATTGGTGGACATTATGTTTTACATATTTATCCCGAAAAAAACTCGGGACAGGCTGTTTTATCGTAATGAGAAATCTAAATATTAATGTGACTCGTTCACAAAATTACAAAGCTGGTTCACCCCGTGGAATAATTTGCTTTGGAGACATTACGCCAGAAAATAAGATATTCCACAGGGTGAATTAATGAGGTTAGTTATTTATTTGTTTTTTGGGATTTATTTTGTTTCTTGTAGCTCACAGGATGAAAACGCAGGGAATCTCAGTCGGGAAAATCTTCCTGACCAGGAGAGTTGGGGAAGTACTATCATCATTACGAAAGAAGGGAAAAATCGGGCTGTAATAAGATCAGGGCATCTTGCAAAATATAGTAACCAGCAAAAGGTAATCCTTGATAAAGATGTGGATGCTGATTTTTTCTCCATTGAGGAGAAACATATGTCCAATTTGAAATCGGAAAAGGCGTTTGTATTTGAATCAACGGATAATCTTTCTGCCACTGGAAATGTTGTTGTAGTTTCCGACAGTGGAGTAACTCTTTATACCGATTCACTTTACTGGGACAATCAAGAAGGACACGTAACTACAGATGACACGATTATGTTAACCACGGAATCAATGGACACCCTGTATGGAATAGGATTTGAATCGAATGTAGATTTGACCCATTGGAAAATTTTACATCCGTGGGGAGTGAGAGGGAGGTGATTTCTGGTGAGTTATCGATCCACACAAAAAATTTTAAAAGCATATAACCTCAGTAAAAATTATGGAAAACGAACCGTTGTTAAGGAGGTGGATATTGAGTTGCGAAAAGGGGAAATTGTAGGCTTACTCGGTCCCAACGGCGCTGGAAAAACCACCACTTTTTATATTATCACTGGTATGATAGCTCCTTCGGTGGGGAATGTATTTTTAGGAGATAAAGAAATTACTAGTTTCCCGATGTATAAACGGGCAAGAATGGGAATCAGTTATCTGGCACAGGAACCATCCATTTTTTCGAAATTGTCTGTGGAGAATAACTTACGTCTTGTTCTTGAAATGACAGACCTCACGAAGAAGGAGCAGGAGGAAAAACTTGAAAGTTTGTTAAAAGAGTTATCTATTATTCATATACGGAAATCCAAAGCGTATAATCTCTCTGGAGGAGAACGTCGTCGTACCGAGATCAGCCGAGCTCTGGTGCTGGATCCCGATTTTATTCTTCTGGATGAACCGTTTGCAGGTGTGGATCCAATTGCTGTTGAAGATATACAAAATATAGTTCAATCGTTGAAAGAGAGAAACATTGGAGTGCTTATTACAGATCACAACGTCAGAGAGACTCTTGCAATCACGGATCGAGCATATTTAATGTATGATGGTCAGATACTGAAAGAAGGTGATGCAGATTATCTGGCAGATGACGCCGAAGCGAGGAAACTTTATCTTGGTGAAAGATTTAAACTTAAATAACCTGATTAATTCATCAGCTTTTATGTAGTAACCTAATGATTGTCGAAAAATGAAAAGATCTTTCAACAAAACAACCCGAACTATTCATTCACTTAGCTGATGAAGAAATCAGGTTGTATCGAAATGAAAAACAATTTGTTATGGGTGTAATACGTTTTGTGGGAAGCAACGCTTATGAATAATTCGGGATAAATGGTAGAAATAAAACAGTCATTAGATCAAAAACAGAAGCTATCTCCGCAGCAGATTCTTCAGACAACCCTGCTACAGCTAAATTTAATAGATCTTGAACAAAGGATTGCCCAGGAATTGGAAGATAATCCTGTGCTCGAATTGAAAGAAGTGGAACCAGAAAATGCTAACTCAGAGTCTCAAGAAGATGATGACATTGAATGGGACGAAATTTTGAATAGCCCTGACGATTTTAATCTGCGTACGAGATATGAGCGAAACAGGGAAAATCCTAGTATACCCATCAAGGAGCGGTTGAATCCTATTGATCATCTTATTACTCAGATTCACCAACTTGATATCTCTCAGGATGAACGACGAATTAGTGAAGAGATTGTATGGAATATCGATGACCACGGATATCTGGATACAGAATTAGAGATCATTGCTGATCGGTTGAACGAGCCCGTTGAAAAGGTTGAAGATATTCTTATGTTAGTTCAAAAACTTTATCCTGTAGGCATCGGAGCGAGGGATTTACAGGAATGTCTTAAAATTCAGTTGGAGGTTCAGGGAGACAACAATCTTGCCTTAAAAATTGTGTTTGATCATTTCGATGACTTTGCTAACAGGCGATTTGAGAGATTGATGGAGGATTTACAGTGTAGTCAAGATGAATTGAATGAAGCTATCGATGAGATTTCTCACCTGAATCCCAAACCTTGGGAAGGACCTCCAACTTCTGATGCTGAATACATTATTCCTGATGTTGATGTTGAAGAGGTAGATGGTGAATTTGTAGTGACGTTGAGTGATTCAAATCTTCCCGATATCCAGATATCTCCGACATACTTGAGTATGATGAGTTCAGAGAGCAATTCAAATTCGGATGTGAAAAAATTTGTCAAAAAAAAGATAGAATCGGCACAGTGGTTTGTTCAAGCAGTACAGCAAAGGCAGATAACAATCATGAAGGTGGTAAAGGCAATTATACATCTTCAACCTGATTTTTTTAATGGTGAAATATCGTTATTAAAACCAATGGTATTAAAAGATGTGGCAGATCTGATAGATATGGATGTTTCTACCATTAGTAGAGTGACTCGTGGGAAATATGTTCAGACACCGTACGGGATATTTGAATTGAAACATTTCTTTTCAGGGGGAATTGCTACTGAGAGGGGCGAAGAGATATCAACAAAGATTGTAAAGGAAAAGTTGAGAAAGGTTATTGCTGATGAGAATAAGAGGAATCCTCTTTCTGATGAAAAGCTGGCGAAATTAATGAAGGAGAAAGGATATCCTATCGCTCGCCGAACAGTTGCAAAATATCGAGAACAGATGAAAATTTCCGTAGCACGATTACGGAGAGCTCTTTAAAACTTTTCGTCTATGATTACATATCGCTTGTCTTGTGGAAAAATATTAGTTTAAATAAAGGAGAATAACAATGACTCAAAAAATAGTAATCGGGGATAGAGAAGTCAAAATCCCTGAATTTAATATAGGATGGATTGCTATCGTTCTTGTTCTGGTGGTAATACTCCTCCTATGGAGTTCAGCATTTACAGTAGCTCCCGAGGAGGTTGGGGTGGTGCTGACTTTTGGTAAGTACACCCGCTTGGTGACACCGGGACTTCGCTTCAAGTGGCCCTACCCAGTCCAGACGGTAGATAAGGTTCCAGTTCAGAGACAACTGAAGGAGGAATTCGGTTTCAGAACAGCCCGTCCTGGAGTTCGCACCCAGTATATTACAGGGGGAGCTACTGGCGAGTCTCTGATGTTGACTGGCGATCTCAATGTGGCAACGGTGGAATGGACGACCCAGTATAGGGTTAGTGATCCATATAAGTACCTGTTTAAGGTCCGGAATGTAAGCGATACGTTTCGTGATATGAATGAGGCAGTCATGAGGGAGATAATAGGAGATAGGAGCATCAACGAGGTCCTGACAATTGGAAGGCAGGAGATTGCCTCTATAGTTGAGAAGCAACTTCAGGAACTTTGTGATCAGTATGATACAGGACTCAAAATAGAGCAGATCGTGCTGAAGGATGTAAATCCACCCGATAAAGTTAAGCCAGCATTCAACGAAGTAAATCAGGCACAGCAGGAGAAGGAACGCATGATAAACGAGGCGGAAGCTGAGTATAATCGTGTCATTCCCCGTGCCAGTGGTGAAGCAGAACAAGTAATCCAGAGAGCGCAGGGATATGCGACTGAACGTATCAATCGGGCTAAAGGTGATGCAGAGTTATTCAAGGCATTGCTCGCTGCATACAAAAGGGCACCAGAGGTGACCCGGAATCGGATTTTTCTTGAAACTATGGGTGCAGTTTATCCCAACGTGAAGCAGAAGATTGTTCTGGATAAAGAACTGAAAGGTGTCCTGCCATTATTACCGTTGGGAAAGGAGGTAAAACAATGAAGAACGTTGTAATGATTGTTGTCACTATCTTAATTCTTCTGGGTATTATGGTCGTCGGAG
Organism: uncultured bacterium; assembly: GCA_964626495.1. Lineage (GTDB taxonomy): Bacteria > Fidelibacterota > Marinisomatia > Marinisomatales > CAZVFT01 > JACNLN01. Next base: position 5,396 of record CAZVFT010000082.1, on the reverse strand, counting down.
GCTCTTTCTTTGTTGTCGATGAAACCCAGCAAGTTGTAATAACACAGTTTGGTGACCCAAGGGGAGATCCAATCAATACTTCCGGTTTAAAGGTTAAAATACCCTTCATCCAGAAGGCAAATTACTTTGATAAACGATTCCTTGAATGGGATGGTGATCCGAATCAGATACCAACGCGGGATAAGCGATTTATTCATGTTGATACCTATGCTCGCTGGCAAATAATTGATCCGCTTAAATACCTTGAAAGGTTGCGAGATGAGTTAGGTGCTCAATCACGGCTTGACGACATTCTTGATGGTGAGGTCCGCAACATTGTTGCAAACCACGACCTTATAGAAGTGGTGCGTTCCAGCAATCGCGAGTTTGCCGTAGTGGAAGAGGTGTTGGGTATAGAACCTGAGAAATACGAGGTTATTGAACAGGGTAGAAGCAAGCTTGCTGAGGAAGTACTTAACGCAGCACAGAAGCGTACAGAGGATCTTGGGATAGAAATCCTGGACTTCCGTTTTAAACGAATCAACTATGTCAGAGAAGTTCGGACAGAGGTTTACAATCGAATGATCTCAGAGCGAAATAGAATTGCTGAGCGTTTTCGATCTGAAGGAGCAGGTGAATCAGCACGTTGGAACGGTCGGAGGGAACGGGAACTCAAAGAAATCACTTCAGAAGCATACCGTCAGTCGCAGGAGATTAAAGGGAGGGCTGACGCCAAGGCAGCAGATATTTACGCAGAAGCATACAGGAGTGATGCAGAATTCTATCGTTTCTATAAGACAATGGAAACCTTCAGAGATGTAATAGATGAGGGGACTATCCTTGTGTTGACTACCGATGGTGATTTTCTGCGATATCTTGGACAAGCAAAATAAAATGGCTATGTTCTATAAACTGTATGAATTATCCATATTTTGTTGGTGGTTAGTAGTGAACTGGTGAGTTGTAAGCCTCGGCGTAGCTGCCACGGCGAGCCCTGGTGAGCGGTAACTAGTGAGCGTCCCGAAGGGACTCTTTCGACCCGGAGGGTCTCCTGCGGAGGAGGTGGAGAGGTGAATGGTGTCTGGTGACATAGTAGATTTACCATTAAATATGGTGGTTACTTGCTATTGAAAAGGGAGGATAAAATGATATTTCATTCCACGACAATTCTTGGTATTCGCTTGGGTAAAAGTTCAGCTATGGGTGGTGATGGTCAGGTAACCCATGGTGATATGCAATTGAAACAGAAGGCGGTGAAGGTGAGGAAATTCACCTCAGGTAAAAATGAGATTTTAGGTGGTTTTGCTGGCGCTGCTGCAGATGCATTTACCCTATTCGAAAAATTTGAATCAAAGTTAGATGAATACGGTGGTCAACTTCAACGATCGGTGGTGGAATTGGCGAAGGATTGGAGAACTGACAAATACCTTCGCCATCTTGATGCTATGTTAGCCCTGATGGATAGGGGAAGCAGTTACATTGTTTCTGGGGATGGAAATGTGGTGGAGCCAGACGGACCTGTGATTGCCATCGGTTCTGGGGCGGGATATGCTCATGCTGCAGCATTAGCTTATCTTGAGGAGAAGAAGTACAGTCCCAAGCAGGTGGTGAGAAAAGCCCTAAAAATCACTGCAGATATTTGCATTTATACCAATAACCAATTAACAATATTGGAGTTGACATAATGGATCTGACGCCGAAACAAATAGTCAGAGAACTGGATAAATACATCGTTGGGCAGGAGGAGGCAAAAAAATCAGTTGGCATTGCCCTTCGGAATCGGTGGCGACGGCAGCAACTTTCTGAGGAATTACGGGAAGAAATTATCCCCAACAATATCATTCTTATCGGTTCGACAGGTGTGGGGAAAACAGAGATTGCTCGCCGATTAGCTTCACTGGCAAAAGCTCCGTTTATTAAAGTTGAAGCTTCTAAATTTACCGAAGTTGGTTATGTAGGCAGAGATGTAGAATCCATCGTTCGGGATCTGTTGGACCTGGCAGTTTCAATGGTCAGGAGAGAGAAGGAACAAGAGGTACAAACCACTGCTAAGAAGATGGCTAATGAACGGTTACTGGATATTTTATTTCCTGGTGATGAAAAGGGTCAGAGAAAGGGTGAATCATCGGAAACAGCTGAACGACGTCAACGAACACGTGAAAAATTGCGAAGCAAATTGAAAAAAGGTGAATTTGAGGATAGGATTGTGGAGATTGATGTTCCAGATGAATCTACTCCTTTTATGCAGGTGTTTGGTCCTGTAGGGATTGAGGAAATGGGAGTGAATTTGCAGGAAATATTTGGCAGTTCCATTCCCAGAAAGCAGAAACGACGCAGAACCACAGTTTCAGAAGCTCGAGAGATAATCCGAGTTGAAGAAGCCTCAAAATTGATTGACCATGAAGAAGTCCGTAAACTGGCTAAGGAGCGCCTGGAACAATCCGGGATTGTCTTTCTTGACGAGATTGATAAAATAGTTGGAAAGACCGGTGGAGTTGGACCTGATGTGTCTCGTGAAGGGGTTCAGAGGGATATTCTTCCTATCGTAGAAGGGTGTAATATCATCACCAAATATGGTGTTATGAAAACTGACCATGTTCTTTTTATTGCAGCAGGAGCTTTTCATAACTCCAGTCCATCGGATATGATACCTGAATTGCAGGGACGGTTTCCCATACGGGTGGAGCTGAACAATTTATCAACCGAAGACTTCGTGAATATCCTCACTCATCCACAAAACGCTTTAATCAAACAATATACAGCACTGCTTGAGACGGAAAAAATTGCATTAAAATTTACAAAAGCTGCTATACGAAAGATCGCTGAAATTGCCACGGAGGTTAATGAAGCAACGGAAAATATTGGTGCCCGTAGATTACATACCGTAATGACGACATTATTGGAAGATATCCTTTATGAAAAATCAGGTGAGGAGAATGAAACAATCACGGTTACCAAAGAATTGGTTAAGGAAAAGCTTGCTGATATTGTTAAGGATAGGGACTTGAGTAGGTACATTCTGTGATATCAGTATCGTGAAAAAAGGTGATATTTACTAGGAATATTACCCGCTAAGGTTTCATTCAACTGGGGAGGAGGTTATAATTGAAAAAAGATTTTTTACATATCACCGATTTCAGCAGTGAAGAGATTCACGAGCTGTTTGATCTGGCTGCCAAGTTGAAACGGGAGACGAAGGGAGGTAAATCACACCACTATTTTCAGGGAAAAAGTTTGGCGATGATTTTCCAAAAACCATCAGCTCGAACCCGGGTATCGTTTGAAGTTGGAGCCCACCAATTAGGAGGATATGCTCTATATCTATCGCCATCGGATATCGGTCTTGGGAAACGTGAAACTATAGCAGATATAGCCCGGGTTCTATCGCGATACAACGATATGATTATGGCTCGAGTGTTTGACCATGACCACATTCTAAAGCTTGCGGAATATGCTACAATTCCGGTAATCAATGGATTAACAGATTACAATCACCCCTGTCAAGTAATGGCGGATATTTTCACTGTTTTAGAACATCGTGGTAACTTGGAGGATCTGAAAGTTGTGTTTGTAGGAGATGGAAATAATGTAGCACATTCGTGGTTAAATTTAGCTCAACGTTTGCCTATGGAACTGATCATTGCTTGTCCTGAAGAATTTGAACCCGATGAGGAGACCGTGATCGCCCTAAAAAATGCAGGATTGAGCGAGATTTTAATCTCCCATGATCCAAAAGAGGCTGTCATAGGAGCTGATGTTATTTATACCGATGTGTGGGTAAGTATGGGACAGGAAGCAGAATCAATTGTACGAAAAGAAATTTTGTCACTTTTTCAGGTAGATAAAGAGTTAATGGAAATTGCTGGTGAACAGGCATATTTCATGCATTGTCTTCCAGCTCACCGTGGGGATGAAGTCACCGATGAGGTGATAGATGGTAATCATTCGATAGTATTTGATGAAGCAGAAAACCGTCTTCATATCCAGAAAGCTATTATGGTTGCATTGATAACTCAATCCAATCATTAATCAGAATATTTGTATGTATTAAAAATAAGGTACCTTTCTGGAAAATTGTTTCTAGTCAGGTATTTTTCTATATAGTATGACGAGAAATAAAAAACTGATCATACTTTACATTTTCCTATTATCTGGAATAATCACAACTTCTCTGGCAATAGAGCAAACCTCATCTTTAAGGAAAAAACAGTATGATAAACAAGTTAAAAGATTGTCAAAACAATACAATGATGAAAAGATAAAATACAGGTCGGTTGGAAGAGATATCATATCTCTATTTCCAAAAGAGACAAGAAAGTCTCCGTTTTATTTATCTATTCGTTATGAGTTTTTGGAATATCGAAGGATTATGAAAACAGTTGACGAAAAGAAGACTGCATTGGAGGAGGATCATAGAAAGTATAAAAGTCAATTCAGTCGTGGAATTTTAAAATCGGTGGAAACATTGGAAAAAGGAGATGATAATTGGGAAGAAACATTAAAGCTGTCTGAGTCTCTGAAAGGTTCAATTCTATTCTTGACTGAAAACTTGAATAAACTTACTCCATTAAATCAGCTTCTAATGGATTTTTTACAAAAAATGGAAGAAGTAAAATATTTCTATAAAGAACTTGAACTTACCATTGAGCAATCTTCTAAAAAGTTAGGAGAATTTTCAGGAACAGCTGATGATTTGAAAAGTGAATTAAATCTAAAATTTCAGGACATTTCAGCTTATGAGACTTATAAGCGAGGAGAACAAATACAAATGGACTTTGACGAGTCCATACAATTATTTTCTTCTACAATTGACTCGATTAATGTTGAAAAGAAAAATTTGGATTATCTTCTGACAGGACAAGCAAAATCTAACGATGAAAAAATGGTATGGAATCTTTATCAATCTGTGGTAGAAAATTATAATAGTCACAGCAAATCCCTTATAAACCTCACAGCAGAAATATCCGAATTACAAAGTAAATGTGAAACATCATTAGAATTTTTAAGTGAATTTTCCAACGTATTAAAAGGATTTAGCCAGGATATTGTTGATATGGAGATGAGGATAGAGGAAAGTCATAAGCAGTTAATATCAAAATCTACCAGTACCCGTTTTGCTTCATATCTTATCCCCGTGATAGTTGATGGAGTTGAAGAAGAGTCACCCTATGTAAGTTTGCTACCAGCATTTAACAGGGTGGATCGTCTTCTTATTGGAATGAATGATAGCCTGGAAGAGGTGAAAAGTATCAGAAATGAGTTTGTTGATCATACAGGTACAATGGATGGATTGAGGACGGATGATAAGAAATATCAGAGGTTTAGTAATATACAGGACGAGTTCAGTAAGGGGATAAAGAGGACGCTGGGTAAGATAGAGGAATTTCGGGAGGAATTGGTCAGGTTCTGGGAATTTT
>CAZVFT010000081.1:0-11334 GCA_964626495.1 uncultured bacterium | reverse complement strand
ACTTAAACAATTTCTAAAACTAAAGTGGGCGGACATTTGTCCTAATAGTAGGTAGGAATTCCGATTACTATCTATGATGACTTATGATTGTCCATTCAATATGCTCCAGAGAAATTTGCCCGTATGCGAACCTCCGACTTTAACCACATCCTCTGGAGTTCCCTGAGACACAATTCGTCCGCCCTCATCTCCACCTTCAGGTCCAAGGTCTATAATCCAATCCGCTGTTTTTATCACATCAAGGTTATGTTCAATGACAATAACCGTATTACCTTTTTCCACCAACCGACTTAACACATTTAATAGCATTCGTACATCTTCGAAATGTAATCCGGTAGTCGGTTCATCAAGAATATAAAGGGTTCTTCCCGTTCCAATTTTTGACAGCTCGGTAGATAATTTTACCCTCTGAGCTTCTCCGCCAGAAAGTGTTGTGGCTTGTTGGCCAAGATGAATGTAGCCAAGCCCCACATCCTTCAGAGTTGTTAACTTTCTCTTTACGGGAGGAATATTAATAAAAAACTTCAGGGCTTCATCCACCATCATATTCAGAACATCTGCGATAGTTTTTCCTTTATAGGTAATTTCAAGTGTTTCCCTGTTATAACGTAACCCCTTACACTCTTCACATTGCACATAGACATCAGGTAAAAAGTGCATCTCTATTTTCCGGATGCCATCACCCCTGCAAGCTTCACATCGACCCCCCTTTACATTAAATGAAAATCTACCCGGCTTATACCCACGAATTTTCGATTCCGGTAATTTAGCGTAGAGCTCCCGAATGTGCGTGAAAATCCCTGTATATGTTGCTGGATTAGATCTGGGAGTTCTACCAATTGGTGACTGGTTAATGCTCACAACTTTATCAAGAAAGAGCGTCCCATCGATGGAATCATACCGTAATGGCGTTTTTCGAGCACCGTGGAGTTCCCTTGCAAGAATTGGATATAATGTTTCATTTACCAGCGTACTTTTACCCGAACCAGACACTCCCGTAACACATATGAATTCCCCAAGAGGAAATTCAATATCAACATTTTTCATGTTATTTCCCTTGGCGCCGCGTAAAATTAAATTTTTCCCAATTCCATTTCTACGTTCTGCAGGGACTTCAATTTTTCTACCGCCCCTAATGTATTCCCCTGTGATAGATTCCCCATCCGCAGGTAACATTTCCGGAGGACCTTCAAAGATAATGTTCCCTCCAGAATCGCCGGCGCCCGGACCCATATCGATAATATAATCCGCAGATTCTATTGTCTCACGGTCGTGCTCAACAACCAGTATGGTATTGCCAAGATCTCGTAATTTTGTTAGAGTGGAAATTAGCCGTTTGTTATCCCGCTGATGCAAGCCAATGGACGGCTCATCTAAAATGTACAGCACCCCTACCAATTGTGAACCTATCTGGGTGGCTAATCGGATTCTCTGTGACTCTCCCCCTGATAACGTTGACGCACTTCGATCCAGCGTGAGATAGTCTAATCCCACATTTATTAAAAATTGTAATCTCTCCCTGAGCTCTTTAAGAACCTGCTTTGCCACCTGATGTTTTAATTTACTTAATAATAGTTCCTCAAAAAAACGCGATACATCTTTAATTGACATATTCGATACTTCACCAATCGTCTTGCCTCCCAATATAACCGCAAGACTCTCTTTTCTAAGGCGGGCGCCATGACAATCTGGACATGGTTGCATGCTCATATACTGTTCAATCCAGTAACGCACCCCGCCAGATCTGGTCTGATGATATCGTCTTTCAAGATTATTGATGACCCCTTCAAAACCACCTGAATATTCACCTGAAAATCTATCGGATTTATATGTCATTTTTACAATATCTCCCCGGGTGCCCCAGAGCAGCGCTCTTCTCGCCTTAGCTGGCAGTTTATACCATGGCGTAGTAAAATTAAACCCATAATGCTTCGCCATACTTTTTAAAATTGCGCTGTACCAGCTTCCTCTTGGCTGCTCACCTAAAGGTGTAATCGCTCCCTGAATCAGTGATTTTCGTTTATCCGGCACAACAAGGTCTGGATTAATCGTCATCTGTGATCCAAGGCCATCACAGGTCTTGCATGCACCATATGGGGAATTAAATGAAAACATTCTTGGGGAAAGTTCTTCAAGGCTTACTTCACACTTAGGACAAGCAAACGTTTCACTGAACAGATGCTCATCTTTCGGAAGTATATTAACAATAACAAGACTCGAGCCCACCTTTAGCGCCAATTCAATAGATTCCGTTAAACGCTCTTTTATCTCATTCTCCAGTACAATCCGGTCGACGACTACCTCAATGTTGTGTTTCTTATCCTTATGTAAAATGATTTTATCAGATACTCCACGAATTTTCCCATCAATCCTAACCCGTAAAAACCCTTCGCGTTTTATTTCCCTGAATACCTCTTTAAACTGTCCCTTTCTTCCGCGAACCACTGGCGCCAGAATGTGCAATTTCGTATTTTCTGGAAATTTCATCACTGCATCCACAATCTGTTGAACTGTCTGGCGCTGGATAGGATCACCGCATTTCCAGCAATACGGTTCCCCAATTCGGGCATAAAGAAGTCTAAGGTAGTCATGGATTTCAGTAATGGTGCCTACCGTAGACCTGGGATTTCTCGGTGCCGCCTTCTGCTGGATTGAAATGGCAGGAGAAAGACCTTCGATGTAATCCACATCTGGCTTTTCCATTAGTCCTAAAAACTGACGAGCATAAGCAGAAAGAGATTCAACATAGCGGCGCTGACCTTCTGCGTAAATGGTATCAAATGCCAGGGAAGATTTACCAGATCCTGAGAGTCCTGTGATTACAACAAACTTATTTCTCGGGATCTCAACATCGATGCTTTTTAAATTATGCTCCCGAGCACCTCGAACGATAATCTTTTCTTGGTTCTTCATCATTGAGATAACTTATAAATTAGTTAAATATGGCACTCTTTCAAAAAAGAATCTTGAAATATTGTGCTTAACGAGGTAAATAAAATAACAACAAAATATTTGAGAGAGCCCCTTGATAAAAATTGCGGTGTCACACCTGATAGTTGAAAGATTAACTGTTCACAGTTAAAAGAGGGCTTTCTCAAAGAGACAACGGAGTGCCCCCGACCAATTAAGATAAAAATCCCTCAATATGCTATGCAATTCACAACATACTATGTTTTCAGTTTATTTAAAAGTAAAGGTGGAAAATCACTAAATATCCCATCAACGCCCACTTTTAATAACCAGTTTATAGCCGATTGATTGTTCACCGTCCAGACGTTTACTCTAAGCCCCTTCCTTCTGGCAAATCGCAATGTGTTTTCATTCGCCAGATATACAGAAGGATGAAACAAATCCGGATGTACCAGATTAACAAATAACGGTTTTTTTAACAGTGGAGGAACGCTTTCTACGTCCCAAATGTAGGCAGTGATGATGGTTGAATCCCGCCACTTGACAAGAAGAATAACCAGGGGATTAAAACAAGAAATAATCGTTCTGTGATGCATCTTTTTTCTTTGAATCGTTTTTACAACAGCGTCTACCGATGATTTATCAAACAGTTTTCGTGTTTTTATCTCAATATTGATGATGATATCGTCAGGGAGTTCTTCTAAAACTTCTTCCAATAGCGGTATTCTAGTGGGAGAATAACCATCAAACTTAACGCTAGCATTAACATCAATAAGCTCAGTGTATGTCCTTTCGTCTATGTATCCAAAACTATCCGTCTCCCTTTCCAGATCGATGTTATGAGAGCAAACCAGCTTGTCGTTTTTCGTTCTCACCACATCAATTTCTATGGCAGATAAGCCTGATGACACAGCTTTTTCGAATGAAGGAAGTGTGTTTTCAGGTGCTTCCTTTGGAGATCCACGGTGTCCAATTTTTAGCGGTCCATTTTGATAAAGATGACTGACATCTAACGGTGACCAGAAAAACAAATGCTTAATCAGAAAAATTCCAATTAAGACTAAAAATATCAACAAAACTTCCATGTTAACCTATTTCGTTGGAACCAGTACTAGTTTTTTATAACCTGTGGATTTTATTGTAGATTCACCAAAGTGCGTTGTGCGATATTTTCCTGAATGATAAAGAGGGGCTTGATCGTCGTAATGAGGACTTCTTGGCAGCCCGGACTGACCGGTTGGTATGATAAATTGTGTCTCATCCAAATTTAAAAAATCGACAATCCTGCGAAATGACGGTCCGTTTACCTGATCGAAAGGATCATAAAGAAGGTACTCCCCATTGTTCACAGTGGTGCTGGCACCTCCCTGCTCAAAGGAACCTACATTAAAACCAAAAAGAAAATCAATAAACGCACTTTTCTTACCAATAAAGTGGTTATGAGTCAGCTTATGCAATTTCCCCCACTGCCAGTTTGCTGGATTTTTCCCCAACATATTTTCTATATCCTTAACAGCTTCCTCAAGAGATAATCGAAGAATCTCGTTCATCTCCTCAGTGATATCTGTGGTTTTAACATTATCAAACCAAGAGGAATACTTTTCCCTCAAGATGAATTGAATATTTTTAAAGGACATACTCGGGAGGCTCAGCCAATTTTTATAACATTTTTCACCTATCAGGTCCATTTCGTCTGCATAAATATTCCTGAGCAACCGCAGAAAGGCGGCATTGAACACAGCTGCCTCTGCCGAATTTGGTGAGTGATTACCGTCCCAGCTCTCCAACAGTTCAATAGAATATTTGAGGTTGTTATCGTCAATCTGCTGCTCATCAAAAGCCTTTACAAAATATGGGGCGATCTCCCTCGCAAAAGGGGAAACTACATCTGTCTGCACTTCTTTTATATCGGGAACAGTAAGGTGCGTTCTATCTCCTAACATTTCCAAAATCCTTTTGGCTCGTGACGGGTCCTCCCAGAAGTGTGAAATGTAATAGGGATACGAATCGTCAATTACTTTATTGTTTGCGGTGATGATAATTCCCTGTTTGGGATTAAGCTGAGAGGGCAGCTCATCAAATGGGACAAATCCTGACCAATCCCATTCAGATGATTCGCCTGAAACTGGAATGAGATTCTTGCCTCCCTTCCTGATGGGAATTTTTACAAAAGGACGCCACCCGATATTACCAGCAGTATCAGCATAGACAACATTTTGTCCCGGAACAGCAAAATTCTTTGCAGCTTTTGTGAAATCATCCCAGTTTTTCATCAGGTTCAACTGAAGAATAGCATAAATTTCATCAGTTATCTCATGACCTCCCCATCGCATGGAGACAACTATTTCTCCTTCTTTCAGGAGAGGGTGTATATCGCTAATTATAGGACCATGTATCGTTTCACGAATTGTAATGATTTTTTCACTACCGCCTTTTATTTTAATAACTTCTTCCCTGATAGTCATATCCCGCCATTCGCCATCATACCGGTATTTGTTGTTATTATCAGGATTGATTCTCTCAACGAAAAAATCCACATCGTCCACCATCAGATTGGTGAATCCCCAGGCGCAGGCTTCATTTTGCCCAAGAATTGGCACAGGAATCCCTGCCAGACAGGCTCCGCTGGTATTGAACCTGCCGCCAACAAGATGCATCTCATACCACGTGGCTGGCTGCTTGAAAGGGAGGTGTGGATCATTCGCAAGTATAGGCTTTCCAGAAGCTGTTCGGCCTCCTGAAATAACCCAACTGTTGGATCCAAGCTGCTGTCCACTCATTTGAATCAGGTCCCGTAGCTTTCTGTCCTGTTCCGACATTGCCTCCCACAATAAACCAAATAACTTACCCGCTTCTGGAACGATGACGGGGTAACCTTCGGGATATTCAGGCCATAATTCCCGTACTTTCTCCTCACCATACATAAAAGCTATCTGCCCCATCACAATCTCTGGTTTCCACGAAAAAGTTAGGTTGTGCGCCATTAATCTTTCATAAGCTGCTACTGTCTCCGGTCTCCAGCGAAGGGGTTTAATTCCAAGCATCTTAAATTCCATTGGCAAATCATTGCCTATCGCATCAATATAGGCATTTATTCCTTTACAGAAATTTTGGGTTATTTTCCGTGCGTCCGGATGCATCCTACTTGCAGCTTTTTCCCCCATTCGAGGAATCCCCCAGGTGCGGAGATAAATATCTCTTTCAACAGCGTCTGCACCAAAAAGTTCTGATAATCTTCCCTCAGCTGCTGCTGCAGTAATGGTCATCTGGAACAGTCTTTCTCTGGCAGTAATATAACCAGCGGCATAAAACAGGTCGTGTTCATTTTCAGCATAAATATGCGGTACCTTGTAATCATCAAAATAAATTTCTACAGGATTTATCAGTCCCTCAATCTCAATTTCTCTTTCATACAACGGCAGAGGATAGTATAGATAGAGATAAAAAAACAAAAAGGTAATTAGTAGTGCCGAAAGAGTTGCAATGCCAATTTTGGTAACCAATTTCATGTTATACTATTTCTCTTCAGTCGAAAGCCTGACCGGTTTTATCGCCTGCCTGAGGTCAAGCTTTGCACGCCCAAACCTCCCCTTTCCGAAGGAACTCCTGCGACCATCATTCTTAAGGGTCTCCCTTAATGTTGTAAAATCGAGCTTTCCCATCCACCCTGTCTGCTCTGTCGCTTCGATAAACATCAAGAGAGAAGGTTAGGCTTACCTGCTCTAGGAAAAGCATTGCCCCTGTAAATCTCCTCTCCGCCGGTAGTCGGACAAACTTGCTAAGGCGTGGTAACAGATCTGTCCAAACTTCGATGGGATGATCATACTCCTTTCTTAAGTTTATCATGTCAATTTAATAATGTGTTACCCATGTCTCCGAACACTTGTTGCCCCTCTCTCCAGTCTATACAAGTGGAAAGATGGGTGTTCCTACAAGCTTAACAATGTGATCCAAAAAATTCTGCGGGAAAACTGCCATATGCCGTAAGACTCTAATTTAAATTTTTTCGGCTCCAGAAGGAAACCCGATATATTTTCGAAAAGTGCAAACGGTTTTTAAGGTATTTCTAAAGTTTAAAAATGATTCCTCCAACGGGAGCCCCTTCGGGGCGCTGTGCTACATCATTTTAATCCAAAATCCACCGAAAATATAGACAAGAGAAATAGAATCATCAATAAAAGTAATTCCTCAGAAAAATGAAGATAAATTTTTAAAACTTAACTTATTAAAGAATTTATTTCGTTATTATTAAATTATTCTTGTATTTATCTTTAAATGTTAATATAATTCGCCCAATTATGTTAGATAACAAAGACACAATTATTCTGGACATTCTTCAAAAGGATGGCAGGGTAACCGCCAAGGACATCGCTAAACAGGTCAATCTGTCGATACCCGCAGTGTTAGAGCGAATAAAAAAATTGGTAGACAGTGGAATCATCAATGAATTTCGTGCCATTCTGGAACCGAAGCAGGTCAATTACGATGTATCTGCTTTCATCCTTGTGGTGATGGCTTCATCGGATCACTATGAAAACCTGGTTAAAAAAGCAAATCAATCGGACGAGGTTCTTGAGTGTCATTCTATTACAGGAGAGGGTTCGCACATTTTAAAAATTCGCACGCAAAACACGTCTACGCTTGAGAAGTTGCTTAGCACAATTCAGAAATGGCCCGGTGTCGTGAGAACACACACTATGATTGTCATGTCTACCTTCAAGGAGGACACATATCTCAGCCTGATGCAGGGGCAATAAACCAAAATCATCCTGGTTGATAACCCATATTAATCTATTTGGAAAAATGAAGTTTCAGTCCGATTACATTATCATTGGAGCGGGAATTATTGGTCTGGCAATAGCCAGAGAGCTTAAAAGGCGCTTTCCCGCCTCAACTATAACGATCATCGAAAAAGAATCTGATGTGGCATTTCACAGCAGCGGGAGAAACAGCGGTGTGCTTCATGCGGGATTTTATTACACAGCAGATTCCCTGAAAGCAAAACTGACAAAAGATGGTAATCGCCTTTTGAGGGAGTATTGTTATGAAAATAATCTAAAAATCAATGAATGTCAGAAAGTCGTGGTGGCAAAAGATGAATCTGAAATAGACTTGCTGACCGAGTTAGAAAATCGAGGAAAAATAAATGGTGTAAATGTTTCACTGATTGATGAAAAGGAATTAGCAGAGATTGAACCCAATGCAAAAACCTGTAAATACGCTCTTTTATCACCAACAACCGCCACCGTTGACCCAATTGAAGTCAGCGGATGTTTAAAAGGCGAGCTTCAGGAGGTGGGGATAATTTTCTCCTTTAATGAAAAATATCTGCGCAAAACGGATGATAACACGATAAAAACAACCTCCGGGAATCGGTATCGGGGAGAAATAATTATCAATGCTGCTGGTCTCTATGCAGACAGAATAGCAAAGGACTTCGGTTTTTCAACGGATTACACCATCATTCCGTTTAAAGGAATCTACCTGAGATATACAAAATCCGATAACCCCATCAAAGCCAATATCTATCCCGTTCCAGATTTAAACAATCCATTCCTGGGAGTACATTTCACAGTCACGGTTGACGATACCATCGAAATCGGCCCCACAGCAATACCTGCTTTTTGGAGAGAAAATTACCGCGGGTTTTCACGATTTAAAGTTGATGAGTTGATACAAATTTTAGGGTGCGAATCAAAGCTGTTTCTCACCAATGCTTTCAATTTCAGGCACCTGATGGTTGAAGAGGTAAAAAAGTATTATAGAAAATATTTCATCAGTAGGGCTGCCAGATTGGTCAAACAGATTGATCCTGCAGGTTTCACTGAATGGGGAAGGCCTGGCATACGAGCACAATTACTAAACATCAGCAGTCTGGAGCTCGTTCAGGATTTCCTTGTTGAAGGTGACGAATCATCCGTTCATATATTAAATGCGGTATCACCCGCCTTTACAAGCAGCTTTTCTTTTGCTGCGTGGGTGGTGGACAATTACATAACAGAGTAACATCTTTTTGACAATAATACGAGACAATCAATAGAGAGATTAACAGAATTAACACGGAAATAAAACAAAGGAGCAATCATGACAAAAGAGTCCATTCTTGAGATCACAAAAAAGGAAGATGTCCAATTCCTGGATATGCAGTTTACGGATGTTTTGGGAATCGTAAAAGCTGTTACTATTCCTGCAGGCAAGCTTGAAGAAGTTCTGGATCATAACATCTGGTTTGACGGATCGTCCATTGAAGGATTTACTCGTATTTTCGAGAGCGACATGTATCTCAAACCAGATCTCAACACGTTTGCCATCATTCCCTGGACGAAAGGCACAGGGCGGGTAACAGCTCGAATTATCTGTGACGTATTTATGCCGGATGGAAGTCCTTATGAGGGATCTCCCCGAACAATTTTGAAAAAACAGCTTGATATCGCCAGTAAAGAAGAGTATACCTACAATGTGGGGCCCGAGCTGGAATTTTTTCTCTTCAAAAAGGAAGATGCAAAAATTAAGCCGCTCCCTCACGATCGAGGGGGATATTTTGATCAATCCACAGATATGGCATCCGAAATTCGACAGGATATGACCCTAGCACTCGATGCTTTAAACATCGATGTGGAGACGCTTCATCACGAGGTGGCTGAAGGGCAGCATGAAATTGACTTCTGCTATGGGGATGCTCTTACGGTGGCAGATAATTCCGTGACATTCAAATTTGCTGTAAAGGCTATCGCACATCGAAACAATCTTCATGCTACATTTATGGCTAAGCCCATCGCAGGAATTAACGGCTCTGGCATGCATGTCCACCAAAGTATGTTTAAAGAGGGTAAAAATGTATTTTATGGGGAGGGGAAACAATACCACCTCTCCGATTTGGCTCGCAATTTTATCGGAGGTCAAATACATCATGCCCGTTCAATGGCGAGCGTGCTCTGCCCTACAGTAAATTCATATAAACGGCTGGTGCCGGGATACGAAGCTCCTATTTATATCACCTGGGCCACAGTCAACCGCTCAGCTCTGATTCGCGTCCCTAGATATACGCCAGGAAGGGAAAGTTCCACCCGATGTGAGCTTCGCTGTGCCGATCCTATGGCAAATCCATATCTTGCCTTTGCTGTCATGCTGGCAGCCGGGATGGACGGAATCAAAAACGGCTACAAACTACCAGATCCACTGGAAGAGAATATTTATGAATTAACAGAAGCCGATATAAAACTGAGAAAAATCAACACTCTGCCAGCCACCTTAAGAGCTGCATTGCGTGAATTAGAAAACAATGAAGTGATTCGGGGTGCACTGGGAGAAACAGCTTTTCAGCGCTACTACGACGCCAAGATGGACGAATGGATGGAATACTCTGCCTCTGTCAGTCAGTGGGAGGTGGAGAAGTATCTGGAGATATTTTAATCTTATTGTGTGAGTAGTAACTGGTGAATTGTAGAGTTGGTGAGCGGTGAATGGTAAACTGGTGAGCGGTAATCACCATTAACCAATAACCAATTACTAATTCGCTTCTGGAACAAAAATATCTAAATGGTTGAATATATCACCTTATTTAGTTATATTTGGTTATGTTCCGACTAAGGCAAACGCATAGATTTCAGAAAGATTTCGGGAAAATAGAAAAGAAATATCAGAATCGGATCACTGAGAAGCTTTCACTTTTGGCAGCCGGTCGCTGGGAACAATTAGACATACTAAAACTGAAAGGAGCTAAAGACTGCTACCGGTTGCGCAGTGGGAACTATCGAGTGCTCTTCGAAAAAAGAAGAGACGAGTTAATCATTATTTTGTTAGCAGTCAGACACAGGAAGGAGAGTTACAGATGAGCATCCAGGTAATAAAGAAGAAAAAAAGGGCTGACTACATTGTGATTCCCTATGATGAATTCATGGAATATGCCGACGATGATTTGATTAACGCTGTTTACATCCAGGAGATCCTACAGGACCCCGTGGAGGGAGAAATCATTGATTTTGACTTTGCCGATTATGTGAGCAACCCCGTCCACCTGGCTCGCCTGAGAGCCGGGATTACCCAGAAAGAGCTGGCGGAAATAATGGGTGTGACCCAAGCCTATGTCTCCAAACTGGAGAAATCTGAACACGTGACTCCAAAAGCTCTGAAGAAGGTGACAGATTGTTTATCCTACATCGGCAGCAAATCTTAAACCACCAAGATGGATGAATGTGGTGTGTGATAGCTGGTGAGTGGTAAGTAGTACTCACCATTAACCAATAATCAGTTACCAATCTGTCAGTAGCCAGACAGGTAAATAACGTATTCCCCATAATATTAAACTGGCACTAGTTAGTCGTATTAAAGAAAAACCGTTAAAACGGTTCAAGTTATTTTTTGTTCGTAACCCACAACTTAAGTTGTGGGTTATTGAAAGGATACAATCATTAACCATTTCAA
>CAZVFT010000080.1:0-11427 GCA_964626495.1 uncultured bacterium | reverse complement strand
CCATACATCCATTCATCCATCTTCACCCGCCTTCACCTTTTTTTCCCGTTCACCCTCCTCCTCACTCTCTTTTTCTCCATATCCGTATCCATAACTGCCATATCTACCATATTTACCACCGTACTTTGAGTAATAGTGATGATAATAGTAGTAATAGTCACGAGATCCATACCGACTCTGAATATCCACACTATTCAAAATTGTCCCGGAAACTTTGGTGTTGACCTGCCGCAGGATATTAACCGTATGCAATGTAGATTGAGCAGTGGTTTCTCCAAACTTCACTACTAAAGCTAACGAATCAACAATCGTGCTCAAAACAACCGCATCGGTGACTGCTACAATTGGCGGGGTATCGTAAAAGATATAATCAAATTGACTGAGAAATTGCTGTTGCAACTCCCGCATCGCTTGGCTACCCAGCATTTCCGATGGATTGGGAGGAACGGACCCACAAGTCAGAAGCCAAAGGTTATCTATATCAGTTTTATGCAAAAATTCATCCGTAAGGGTGCCGTTGTTTATCACATCAATGAGACCTGGATTCTTATCATAGCCAAACAAAGAATGAAGCACAGGTTTCCTCAAATCCGAATCCACCAGCAGGGTTTTCAAGTTCATCTGAGCAGTAGCTATAGCAAGATTAGCTACCGTTGTAGATTTTCCTTCACCTGGATTAGCACTGGTAATAATAACCGATTTCACAGGTTTGTCAACATCTGCAAATTGAAGACTTGTACGCAGTGAACGGTAGGTTTCCGAGATGGCTGACTTTGGACTCGTATGCGTAACCAGACGTTCCGCTATTTTTAATGCTTCCTTTGTTGTAACTTCCCCGGTGAGTGGTGATTTTTTACTGGATTTAGAACTGGACCGACCATATCCATATCCTGACTTTCCATAACGACTGTACCTTCCATAGCGACTCCCTTCAGCAGCCATCACGGGAATAGCAGCCAGAACAGGCAGTCCAGTCTTATTTTCAATGTCATCAATGCTTTTTAGTGAGACGTCCATAGATTCCAGGAATACTGCCATCCCTACACCCAGAACAACACCCACAATCAAACCGATGATGATATTCATTGCTTTTCTGGGAGCTATAGGAATCCGTGGCAAGATCGCTACATCAATGACTCGAATGTTTCCACTGCGTCCCTCTTCAATGATCCTGGCTTCTTCCTTCTTCTGCAGGAGCATCATGTACATTTTGTCATTCACCGCTTTATCACGCTCCAGTCTGGCAACATTCAGCTCTTTCTCCGGCAAATCACTTAATTCACTGTTGTAATTGTCAATTATCTTTTTCAGATCCTGAGCCTTTGTCTGGTAAGTGACGAGTTCTGCTCTCAATGAAATCTGTTTTCCCAAATAAGTTCTGATTTGTGACACAGGATCAATAAGATTCTCTCCCTCGGCAATTTTGAGAACCTCTGCTGTCAGGTTGTCTTTCGTTTCCTGAATTTTCTTGTTGAGTTCCTGTACTTTTGGATGGCTTTTATCATAGTTTTTTAATTCCAAATCCGTAAGTTGCAGCTCCAATTCTACTAACCCACTCTTCAGCCGGTTGATATATGGACTTGTAATCTGAGTCACTGATGAAATCACGTCAGAACGTTGTGCACTGATTTCTCCTTCGATGTATCTCAGCTGCTCCCCTATGGAACCAGCCTCAGATAGCGCACGATTATAAAGGACTTCAGCCTCTGTTACTCGTCTTAGAATTTCATACGATTCCTGATCAAGAACGGTTACTTTTTCTTTTTCCTTGTAGTCCTTCAGATTTTCTTCGGCTAATTCCAGCTTTTGTTTTACTACCTTAAGCTGGTCTTCTATGTACTGCCGAACCCTGCTGATTTCTGTACGCTTCACCTCCATACTGCTCTCCTTCAACACCTTTGTAATCGTGTTTGCAATCACCATTGCCGCTGAAGGACTGGTGGAGGTTACGCTAATATTGATGACATCTGCATCCCGTACAGGAGAAGCAGAAATGGCTCCACGAATCTCCTTTACGACATATAGATAGCTCCCGCTATAAAGTGCTCTAATAGAGTCCGGTAGTTCAGCTATCACATTTTCTGCCAATGTTCTGCTTTTGATTTCCTCAATTTTGTTTGTAATAAAACTCCGTTTGGAGAAGAGTGCTTCCGTCACATCAAAGGTCTTGATAGGCTGTGAGGTTTCCTGAAAGATGATTGAGGTGAAGGCTGAATAAGTGGGATCTGTGGTATAGTTGTAATATACAATTGGAGCTAATACACCAATAATACATAACAACGCCAGCATACGCTGGTTCCAGACCGTAAAGAAGATCTGCCTAAGGTTGCTTTGAAACCCCTCGTTATCTGTATCCAAAGATTTTCTGTCGTTATTGTTTTGATTGTTCATTTTATTTTTATCTCAAATTCCCTGATGATTTATGCTAAAATATGAAAAAGCCAGGTTGCAGCTATTCCCAAGATAATTCCTGTACCCCAAAAAAGGATAACAGTCTGATTCAGTGAAAGTTTTTTATTGGCTAAAACACCATAAAGATGTACCCCGGTTCTATTAAAAATTGACTGTTTTTTAAACAGTGATTGAAAAAGTACCCACAGTATATCGAGAATTGGAATTGCTAAAATGATGAGGGGCACAACAATAGTCTTCAGTGTAAAAGCTTCCTTTCCCACAAAGATAGCCATAATGCCTACCATCAGTCCGAGCAAATAGTTTCCGTTAGAACCTAAGAGCATCTGTGCTGGGTGAAAATTGTGATAAATAAAGGCTGCAGTAGATCCCAGCGTAATTCCAGCTATAATTAATCCAAACATATCATTTTGTAAATAAAATATTATCCCGAAAAAAAATGCAGCAATTCCCGCCAGACCCGTTGCCAGTCCGTCAGCATCGTCAAGTAACTTAAAGGCATTAATGAATCCTATAAGATAGATAATGGAAAGTCCATAGCTAAAAATTTGATTTTCATGGATAAAATTGATTTCAGAAAAAGTAAGAATGACTGCTATAATTACCTGTCCAAGAAGAGTAGTCCAGGGTGATATTATTTTTATGTCGTAAAATAGTCCCACCAGAAACGCTAAAAATCCTCCCAGCAGGATGATTAACAGGATACCACTTTCAGATAATTCCAGTTCTCCGCTTAATTTAATTCCTACAATCACCATAGTGACCAGCGTAAATAACAGTGGAAATCCTCCCAGTAATGGGATGTTTTCGTGGGTACGAAATTCATTCACGGTATCACTCATCATTCCCATTCGAAGAGACATAGCCCTGGCAAATGGAATAATGATAATTGTAACACCGACTGAAAGTAACAATATGAGTAAAGTTAATGCCATGAATCCAAATCCTATTTAATTGTATTGGAATTTCAATATTATTTCTCGCAAAAGCACAAAGGACGCCAAGAATTATAAATTATTGACTATTCGTGTAATCCCCTCTTTTATTAGATTTACATTGAAATTAACAAGTAATCCTAATTTTAAATAAGTTAATTTTAAATAAGTTAATAATGTTTTTTGATGAACAGGTGCAATTGCCTCTATAGATTTGGTTTCCACTATAACTTTATTTTCTACAATTATATCGGCTCTAAAATCAATATCCATTGTTACATCATCATAAACTACAGCAATTCCCTCTTGTCTTTTATATTTTATTCCAAGCTTATCAAGTTCATAACATATTGCTGCTTCATAAACAGATTCCAACAAACCAGGTCCTAAAGCCCTATGAACTTTTAAAATATATTAACTAATATCTTTGCAATTTCGTTTTCTGTTATAAATATTCTCTTTTCGTTCTTGGCGTCTTTGCGAGAGATATTTTTTAATCAATTTCCGCAGCTATTTTCTTAATAAGATGATACCAAAATTAAAAAAAGCTACCCACCAAAATTCGATATATTCAGCACTAACCAAATTGTATTTAAGATGACTGTCATTTGTCCTGTTAATTGACCAATATCAAGTAAAAATCCCCATGTGCTTCTTTTTACTAATACCACATCACCTGGCAACACAACCGGTATCGGAGTATTCTCTTTCTCTGTGTATGTTCGTATGTCAACTATCTCAATGTGTGGATTTTCTTCTCCCTTATGGGCAAGATATACTTTATTCAAGCTGGCATATCGTGTGGGTCCTCCGGCTTCTGAAATAATATCTAACAAATTAGTCCCATCTCTTACAATAAACCTGCCGGGATTATTTACTTCCCCCCAGACATGCACGATGATCATAAGTTCTTTTTCCTGTTCACCCGGAACGAAGTAATCCGTTCTGTCAGCCTGAGCAAATATCAGAAGAGGAATAAACAGAAAAAATGACATAATAATACGATAATGTTTCATCTTATAAACAACCTCCTTTATACTTCAAATACTAATGTTATGATAGATATGTTCAGATGGTCTTCTAATCTCAGAGTTTTTGTTAAGAAATATTTTTTATTTCTTTCCTAACAATAAAAACAAGATCCCAAAGAGCAATACAGTATTGGCTGCGTGGAAATAGTTTATGTTAAACTGGACGTTAAATATGTTTACACCTGCAAACTTGCTCAATAACCCGCAAATGACGATAAGAACAGCTAAGATCCAACTTGCTTTTACGATTTGTTTATTCATGATTTTTCCCTCCAAGAATCATTTATAAATGCAAATCAATATACAAATCAAAGGGCTAAGTTAATAATATAAAAATTGATTCTTTTTATTCTGAGTTAATTCCGTATTATTTGGAGTATTTTAGAGTGTATAGATCGTATTTCATTGTAGTAGTGAAGATTATTTAACTGGGGTTACTCGTTACGCGTTACGAATCACGAGTTACTTCGGGAAGTTGCAATTTCACTCAAAAACGTTTTAACCGATCTTTCTGAGACTGGTTCACCGATGAATTCTACTGTCTCCTGAACTCTTACTCTTAGTCTCAAAATGCTTCCGTACTTATATCATGCAAAAAATTCTTCACTGTCTCATCAGGCACAGTTTCTTTCATAAATTCCACATCTTCTGTGTAGTCAATATCGTCAAAAAAGTACAATTGCTGACGAAAAAGTTTGCCATTGAACTTTTCACCGAATAATATCTCCGCTTCCCCAATGATATCCTTAAGTTTGAAATGATGTTTCAAGATAAAATACAAATCTATGTAATCTTTCCATTTTGCGCGTTGACCCAGGGCAAACGCCTTCATCACTGCAAGACAAAGCAGAGTTGGCATGGCAAAACCATGAAATATCTGGGGTGTTGGAATATGGTAGGGATAAGAAAAAAATGTTACCCGAACTTGCTGCACATCCACATGAATCTGATCGCTGTCTGAATAGATTTCGCGAACTGAATTGAACGGTAGATTATCCATCCACTTTTTAATCGTAATGGGTTTTATCTTACTCTCTGTAAAAAAGTCAAAGTCAATTGATCTTCGATGCCCCAGATATAAGGCGATTGCCGTTCCACCAACCAGATAATAATCGCTGGAAAAAGGTTCCAGATGTGGCAATAATTGTTTTTGCTGTTCAGTGAGAATATTCGGGTACATGCTTTTCAAAATACGCGTTAAAAAATCGAACTATCTTAGATCGATAGTTTATACGGTGGCGATTTGTATCTTTGCGAAATATTTCAGCCGCTTTCTCCACACTTATTAGTGTGAACAAATCGTGTACTTCTCTTTCACCACCATCATTCAATGTCGCTTCCACGACAGAATTCAGACTCAATCCCAATTTCTTCTCCTCCGGTACCCACCACCACCAGTGACTGTGTTTTTTGATAAATTCTGCCATGGGTTTGCCGTACTGCTCCACCGCTGGTATTAATTTCCTGTCGTCAGTCTTCATTCTCTTGTCTACGTTCTCCATTTTTCCTTCAATCTATATGCCTGTCAACTTGTTACTTGTTTACCCTGTGAAATTCTTAAAGTTAATTCCGTATTATTTAGAGTATTTTAAAGTGTGTAGAGTGTATTTCATTGTAGTAGTGAAGATTATTTCACTGGGGTCACTCATTACGTTTTACTCTTTACGAATTACGGTGATATTCTATATACCAATCCACAAACTTACCAATCCCCACATCCACATTCGTTGTAGGTTTATAACCAAGCATTTCTGTGGATTTTTCAATATCAGCGAAACTTTCAGGTATATCACCCGGCTGCATCGGCAGGAACTTAATTTCCGCCTTCTTGCTGAGTTTTTCCTCAATCAGTTGTACCACATCCATCAGCTCTTCGCTTTTGTGATTTCCCAGATTGAACACATCACAGGAATAATTTTTCTCAATAGCTGAACGTGTCCCAGCAATGATATCATCAATATACGTGAAGTCCCGTTTCATATTTCCATTGTTGAAGACAGGGATCGGCTCCCCATTGGAAATTTTCCTTGTAAAAATAAACATAGCCATATCCGGTCTCCCCCAGGGACCATAAACCGTGAAATAGCGAAGTCCGGTTGTATTCAACCCATACAAATGAGAATAAGAATAAGCCATAAGCTCATTGGACCGTTTGCTAGCTGCATAAAGAGAGATGGGATTGTCCACCCTGTCTTCCACAGCAAAGGGGATCTTCTCATTCCCGCCATAAACCGATGAACTGGAGGCGTAAATTAACCCCTCAACATCATTATGTCGGCATAATTCCAAGATGTTCAGAAAACCAACCAAATTGGAGTCCATATAAATATAGGGATTTTCCAGGCTGTACCGAACGCCAGCTTGTGCGGCAAGGTTTACTACTTTGTTTGGCATGAATGATTGGAATGATTGTGTAAGAGATTTTTTATCAGAAATATCGATCTTCTGAAACGTGAAGTTTTTAAAAGGTTTAAGCTGTTCCAGACGATCGTGTTTGAGTTTTGGATCGTAGTAGTCATTGAGGTTGTCGATTCCTAAAACCTCATAACCATCGTAGAGCAGAGATTGTGTAAGGTGAAAACCGATAAATCCAGCAGCGCCCGTAACTAATATTTTATCCACCATTTTCTATCCACTAATTACACAAATTGACACAAATATTATTTAAGGATTTGGTTTTGTTGTGTAACAATGTCAATCTATTTATTATTAGTGTTCATTCGTGACATTCGTGGACCTTTTTTTTCTGTCCACTAATTACACAAATTGACACGAATATAATTTAAGGTTCTGGTTTTGTGGTTTGACAATGTTTATCTATTTATTATGAGTGCTCATTCGTGACATTCGTGGACTATAAGACAAGGCGTTTATATTCCAGTTTAGACGCACCAAAGTTTACCAATAAACCCAACTTATATCCTGTAGCTTTTAAATAATTCAAGACTTGTGATTCGAGATCCGAAGTCAGACTACTTAACGCTTTTAGTTCCAAAATAATCTTGTTAAAACAAACGAAATCTGCCTTATATCGTTTTTCTAATTCCCTGTTCATATATTTTATTACCAGTTCTTTTTCTCTTACGTGAGGAATTGAATCTATTTCAAATTGTATTCCAACAGCCTCTTGATATACCGGCTCAAGAAAGCCAGCTCCTAATGTGCGATGAACTTTCATACAGGAACCGATGATTTTATAACTTTCTTCTTTGTAGATAATCTTATTCATTTAATCTGTCCACTATATTACCAATCTATGCTGGTTGTTTTTTTCATTGGTGTACATTCGTGACATTCGTGGATATGATTTCCCGGTTTCTGTTTCATCCTAAATCCAAATGGTACTAAAAAATCAATTCTGTGATTGTTTTTATATCTGCTTTATCCAAATACGGATGCATTGGAAGACTGAATATTCGCTGGCAGATCTCTTCGGAGATAGGAAAATCCCCCTCTTGAAATCCCAATCCCCTGAATGCCGTCTGCAGGTGAAGCGGTAGCGGATAGTAAATAGCCGTGGGAATGTTATTCCCCTTTAATCGTTTCTGAATCTCCCTTCGGTGTTTCTCAGAGTCGGCAAGAATGGAATATATTGCCCAGACAGAAGTATATCCATCTGGAACAAAAGGGGGTTGAACTTTATTGTGTAATTGTTCGCTGTAGATACTGGCAACCCTGTTTCTTAAATCAACCTCTTCAGGGAAAATGGAAAATTTCTCAAGCAGGATAGCCGCCTGAAGTGTATCCAGCCGACCATTGATTCCCACCCGAATGTTATCATACTTATGCGATCCTTTACCATGGATCCGTATGGAGTGCAACTTTTCAGTCAGGTCATCGTCATCTGTAAAGATGGCACCTCCATCCCCGTAACATCCCAGAGGTTTCGCTGGAAAGAAGGAAGTGGCTGCTGCGTTACCAAAACTGCCTGTCTTCTTCATCCCAATGGATGCTCCAAAACTCTGTGCTGCATCCTCCAGAACAAGCAGGTTGTACTTTTTAGCAATTGTTTCAATGGAAGGATAGTCAGCGGGTAAACCAAAAAGATCTACAGTAATAATTGCTTTATGGTTCAACTCACCAACGTCAATGGTATTTTTAACAGCCTCTTCCAACTTCACTGGATCAATGTTAAAGGTCTCTTTATCAATATCCACAAAAACAGGGGTTGCTCCAAGAAGCTGGATTACCTCTGCTGTAGAGATGAACGTAAAGGGAGTTGTAAAAACAGCATCCCCTGGACCTACCTCCCACGCCATTAACGCCATCAGGAGGGCATCCGTCCCCGAGGAACACCCAACACAGTGTTTAATTCCCACAAACTCCGCCAACGTTTTCTCCAGCTCTTGCACCTCTGGACCCATAATGTATTTCCCGTGATCCATAACCGTCTGAATCCTCCGATGAACACCTGTTCTAATCCGTTCCTGTTGCTTATGTAAATCTATGAACTGCATTTCACTTTCCTTTTAGCCTTTGAACTTATCAAGTTAGATTTTGGATTCATTCACATTCTCAATAATAGCGGTCTTTATCTCTTCCCATGAAACTTTATCAATCATCACAGGCATAGGTTGATTTTCTGCGTCATTAAAATATACCAACGATTTATGAAGAAGATATCGATTGCTGTGATCCTCACCATATTTCTTTGCATGAGCAGAAAACAATTCATTCAGACCAATCGTTCTATTCAAGAAATAGAAATCAACAAAATCTTTCTTACTACCTCTCGACGATATGGCTTCCAGCTTCATCATAGCTATATCCATAACAGAGGCTATCCGCATTCGATGATGACGAATATAGTCTTCAAGAAGTGAGTATGGATAAGTCATAAAAGATATTCTTACTTCATTCAAAGCACCGATAACCGTATTCTTATCTTCAGAAAATAGTTCAAATTTACCTATCTCCTGGCACCTCCATAAAATGTCCTGATTGTCAATTTCCCTTTCGCTAAAAAAATCAAAATCCAGGGATTGTCGATGCCCTAACTGCAAAGCTAAACCGGTTCCTCCCGCAAGATAGAATTCTTCAAGCCATTCGAGATCGGATAGAGTTTCTAAAAGAGCTCTCTGCTCCACAGGAAGGATTTCAAAATGGAGTTTATTCTTCACGCAAATATATCATCCAGAAATTAATCGTCTTGTCGTCAAGAGAGCGGCTGTTTTGAATCACCTTTTGAATATATGGTTTATCAATTATTTTCATAATCCATTCGATTGCGCTGCTGTTGCCTAACTGCAATAATCGTTCGGTAATAAAAAACTTGTGATCGGTCATGTTCAACAGATTAAAGTCACAATCCCAAAAATATTTCTTCAATGTTAATGGCAACATACTATGCTTTGGCTCCTATCAAATTCTTTCATTTAACGTTTATTTGAAGGAATGACGGAAAAACATTTAAGAGAACTGTTTTCATTAACGAATAACGATTTCAGGCACAGCTCCGCCCCGTCAGTTACATTGTACCGACGAGGTAAGAAAATATTTTCCGATAAAACCAGCCTGCTAATCAGGCGGTGCTATCTGTAAAAAAATGAACACAAATTTAATTAACACAAAATGCAATTTAATCAATAAATATTTGTTAATTGTCATAAATATGGATTAAATCTTTCTAAGGTTTCCCCTTTGATTTCTTAAAATCCAGTTAATCATACTCTCTATATTTTCACTGGCATTTACCCAGGTAAGTTTAATTCCTTTATGATCGTTCTGAAAAATGCGGAAAATTTCATCTGCAAAAGCTTCTCCCAAAAACTCGATCTGCTTAAAGTCAAAACAGACCTCCCTAAAATTATCCAGTCTATTTAACACTCGACGAGCTTGTGAGCGGGAGATAAGATTCTCCCCATCATATCTCGCCAGTATGAGTGGAATAACAGTGCGGTCAAAAGAAATGTTGTTTCCATGTGCAGAACAGAAAGTAAGAACATTTTGGACTGCTCTGTCAGATGAAGTGGATAAAATCATAGAAACTTCTGTGCAATCTTTTCTATTCCATTGTTTTAAACTCCATCGATTTCGAGGAACATGATGAACCAATCGCCAGTTTCCTGAAGAAAGATAAACGGTATCAAATATTTTCATGGTAATACAGAGTCCGTCTCCCGGATGATACTCAGGTTCTGTGGTCATTTTGCCTTTTACCAGTTCCAGAATTGCATTACGTTGATTTTCAAAATCGAAGTGATTCTGTATCTTCTGGAAAATCCCCATGCCATTGTCTCGAATACGAAGGAGGATATTCTGACTGGTCATCCAGAAGTTGATGTGACACTCACTCCCTTCCGAATGAGAAATGACGTTGTTCATTACTTCCAGAAATCCGTATTCACAGATTTCTCTCACGTTGGGAGTAAAATTTACAAGATGAGGAAAAATATGCTCCCGACCGATTTTATCTTCCTCCAGATCAGAAGTGATATCCAGAGATAAGGTTTTTTCTACGATCGGTTTTAATTTATAGTATCGATCCTTGGTCTTCCCGTGTACTTCGATTTTCCCATCCTGGATGAGTCTGTGCATATGCCGTAAAATTGCCTGACGGCTGATACCAAACCGGTTCATAGCAGCCCGGATGATGTCTTTCTGATGGTCAGAGAGGTTATTGAGAATAAACTGTTTGACGGGAGATAGTTGCATTAGATGTTTTTAATCCTTAACCCTATCATGATTTGATAGAATTATAAACATTAAAACTCATTTTTGTCAACATTTTTTAAAACATTTCTTAATAAAATCGTATGTTTCTCCACTAAAATATTCTTTTGAACCATGATTAGCTCACTTTTATCTGAAAATCTTAAGGAGGGGAATGCCGCCCCGATAGTCCTCGAGACGGCATTTTTTTATGATGTACGAGTTAACGTTCATCTCTGGCAGGGTTGTAGGGTTACCATGAAAAGTCTTATCTCTGAACTCATGAGTGTTTCATATTCCCAGAAGAAATTTCTCATAGGAAAATTCTTTGATAAACTATTTCTATAAAAACAAATCTTCATTATCATTTATCCTGCGGCTTGTACCCTTTTCTCAAG
>CAZVFT010000079.1:0-11474 GCA_964626495.1 uncultured bacterium | reverse complement strand
GGTGAATGGGAAGATATTCTTCGGCAACTACCGAAGAGGATGAAAGAATGGGTCATTCGACTGGACAATGAGGGAATTCATGGAGCTGACCTAGTGTTCAGCTGTATTGGTCCTGCTTTGGAGCTATTCAGTAAATACAGAAAAGTAGAAACAGCTGAAGGTGAAGAAGTGAAATTGGGACCTGTCGATGAAGCAAATAGTGAAGCTGTAAAGCGAGGATACTTATCTTATATCTGGGAAGTGGTTGGAAGGACGGCTCTGGAATTGGTCTTATCCGGTGATGGTGATGAAGGTATTGGTACGCTTGAAGAAGACGCAAGATTGTGTGCCTTATTTTTATGGACGCACCAGTCTACCGAAACCCAAAATGATAATAAGAAAAACGGTGATGCGCCAAAGATTGCAGGATTATCATTGCCTTTTGATATTGTACGACGTTTTGCCCAGCCTTTAGGAATTAATCTACCATATTGGGAGGATCGTGTTATCAAGACAGAAAAAGGTGTCGTAAAACTTATCCCGGTAGTGAAAAGATCCAAACAGCTATTTGGTGAAGATATAACGGCTGCAACCAGTCAGTTTGAATTGCAAGCTAAAGAAGATTCACAGATGGAATTGTCACTGGCTTTGGAGTCGGCTGAAGCACCCGAAATAGGGAGAAGACGCCTTGGGGGAACCATTGCCGGCGATGGATTTGGAAAAGCGAACACAGCGACAACCCTGGATAGAGTTCATGCCGCTATGCTGCTGCAGGCTGGTGGTAAGACAAATGCATTGCGTGCTCTATTAAGACAGGAGATTGGTAGGGGATCAGAGTTTTTACGCTTAGCAAATTCCCTATCTGCCCTATATCCAAAGGGGATTGAAGAGAAACGATTATTGGACGCAATGCTGCTGGCTGTGCCCAGATAATTATTAAAGGAGATATTTGACATGGATCCTTGGTATAAAGTTGTAACACCCAGAAAAGAAGTTAGAGAAGGTCGGTCTTTTAATCCGGATGAATTTGCTATTGCTATGGAGCAGGTGGTTGCAGGAACAGCTCCAGATGATTACAATGACCCGAAGCAGTTCTTCTCGAGAAACTATTTCACACAGGCTTTGATCGAGCATTCAGGTATGGTCCTACGGCGTCTATCAGGTGACACCAAAAATACCGCACCGGTGCTTACATTAGTTACCCAGTTTGGTGGAGGTAAAACGCATACTCTTACTGCTCTCTATCATTTAGCAAACAGCGGAGATGTATCCAAAAAATTTGATGGAATTCCGGAGCTACTGAAAGAAGCTGGTCTTAAAACAGTACCTAAAGCAAAAGTGGGTGTATTTGTAGGAAGTGCTTGGGATCCACAGAAAGGTGCTGAAACACCATGGATTGATCTTGCCAGACAACTCGCTGGTGAAAAAGGTGTGGAACTACTTGGTCCAAATAAATTGGAATCACCACCTGGAACGAAAGCAATTACAGATATCGTTGAAGCCGCTGGCAGCACAGTACTTATTCTATTTGATGAAGTGCTGAATTTTGTTAATAGGTACAAAAAGATGGCGGGACAGTTTCATGCCTTCATTCAAAACCTTACAGTGGCTATCAAGGGTACTACCAATTGTGCTGCAATCATCAGCTTACCAAGGAGCCAGGTGGAAATGACCGATTGGGATATGGAATGGCAGCAGAAGATCACAAAGGTTGTTAAGCGTGTGGCTAAAGGACTGTTTGTTGCAGACGAAGAAGAAGTTAGTGAAGTTATTCGTAGAAGGTTGTTTGAAGATATTGGGAGTGAGGATCACAGGAAAAAGGTGGCTAAAGCATATGCTAATTGGTGTTTTGAGCGCCGTGCATCACTGCCCCCAGAATGGACCGCCGTAGATACGGCAACGTCTGATGCCAAATCCAAAGAATATCTGCAGCAACGGTTTGAAGCATGTTATCCATTCCATCCTGCGACACTTTCTGTATTTCAAAGGAAATGGCAGGCATTGACACAATACCAGCAGACCCGTGGTACACTGGCTATGCTGGCTCAATGGATATCTTTAGCTTATCAGGAAGGTTTTAAATCTGCTCGAAAAGAACCTTTGATTACCCTTGGATCTGCACCATTACATGAACGACATTTTGTAGGCATTACTTTGGATTCTATAGGTGAAAGCAGACTGGCGACAGCCATAGAAACAGATATAGCCAGTTCTCATTCTCACGCCAAAGCACTCGACGCGGACACAAAAAATAATCTGTTAGATATCCATCGCAGGGTTGGATCAACGATTTTCTTTGAATCATCAGGAGGACAAACAGACAAGATTGCCACATTGCCGCAACTGCGTTATGCATTAGGTGAGCCAAAGATGGATACTACATCCATTGATAATGCTTCTCACGCATTGGAAGCGAGAGCCTTCTTTATCAGTAAAGTTGGTACTGATGGGTATCGTGTTTATCATAAAGCTACCATTCGAAAAGCAGTGGCAGACAAGAAAGCTTCACTTGATGAAGAAACAGACATTAAACCTGTAATGTTAGATATGATTAAAAAAGAGTTCAATAAGGGGAAAAAAGTGCAGTTGAGCTTCTTTCCCGAAAATGGAGAAGCTATACCGGATTCTCCCCGTCTAATATTAGCAATAATGGACCCATCATTTGAGTGGACAAAATCCAAGGACTTAAGACAAACACTAATTGATTGGACTTTCAAACGGGGGTCATCTACAAGATTATATCCTGCTGCATTAGTGTGGTGTTTCAAAAAACCTGGGAAAGAATTACGAGATAAAGTGGAAAATTGGTTAGCCTGGCAACGGGTTCAATATGATATAAGACAGGGAATACTCGGACCAGATTATGATAAAGCAGATAAAGCTGAAATTACTGCCCGTGTAAAGGAAGCAGAAAATGCTGCTGTGGATGAAGTGTGGGCAGAATACCGTTATGTAATATTATCAGACCCTACCACGAGCGACAAATTGTTAGAAACGGCGATAGATTTGGGAGCAGGTCATTCCAGTGCTGGAGAGTCATTAACAGGTCGTATTATTACTTCACTTAAATCAAGCGGGTTATTGAATGAGACTGTTGGTGCTGGATATATCGATAGGAAATGGCCGGAAGCATTAAAGGAGTCAGGCGCTTGGCCATTATCAGGATTAAGACAAAGTTTTTTAAATGGGACGTTAACCAGATTAACCGATCCAGATAGGGTACTGAAATCAAGAATACCTGACTTTGTATTTAAAGGAGAGTTTGGACTGGCCTCTGGTCTACAGAAAGATGGCAGTTATCAGCGTATATATTTTAATGAAATGATTTCAGCAGATGATGTTGAATTCGATCCGGATGTGTTTTTAATGACGGCAGAAAAAGCAAATCAACTTACTTCTGAACCTGTTCCAATACCTGAACCAGAACCCGGAGGTCCAACACCTACTCCTGACACTGTCGGTGAAGAAGGAGAGATAACAAAACCTGAACCTGTGCCTGAAGGTAAGGTTACGTTTACCATCAGCGGTAAGATACCATGGGAAACTTGGAATCGGTTAGGGAGAAATTTGATACCTAAACTTCGTACAGGGGAGGACCTTAAGGTTGGTGTAGACTTTTCAGTAACAATCGGTAGTAATCAATCAAAGAAATTGTTGAATGATATTCAACAGTCATTGGATGATCTTGGGTTAAGTGGACAGGTCAAGATTAAAAAGGAAGGATAGAATGGTAAAAAATTTACAATTAGACGCAGCTGATCTGAGAAAAATATTTGAGCATAGTATTACTGTCAAAGATATTTCATCAAAATTCTCTTATTGCTCCGGAGATGATGATTCTATAAAAATTAAAATTAAAATGGAAAAGTCTGATTTCGATGTTATGGGTGTACAAAATGGAGAAAGTAGTGGATATGTATTTAGATATGATTTAAAAACTGGTTCTATTTCTGATTTCATGAAACAGTTTCAACCATCTGAACTTATATCAGAAACAACACCGTTGATAGATTTATTTCCAATATTGAAGGACAGGGAAAGATTATTTGTTTTGTGTAAAAATAAGATTGAAAGAATTGTGACAAGGAGTGATTTACAAAAAGCACCAGTCCGTATGTTGATTTTTGGATTTATTTCGATTTTAGAAATGCACTTACTTCAGATTATAAAACAAATATATCCAAATGAATCTTGGGTAAACCAGCTAGGAGAGAAAAGAGTTAAGGAAGCAAAGAAGATATACGAGCTTAGAAAAGCAAAAAATGAAGCTCTTGATTTAGTTGATTGTATTCAATTAGCAGATAAACGAGACTTATTGATAAACAATGTGAACACATTGAAAAAGATTGGATTTAGTAGTAAACCATCTGCAGAAAAATTTCTTATAAAAGTAGAAGGACTTCGAAATAAGCTCGCACACGCCCAGGATATTGATAGTGGTTCATCTTGGCCTGAAATAATTGAATTAACAATAAATGTGGAATCCCTAATTCAGGAATTAGAATTATTATG
Organism: uncultured bacterium; assembly: GCA_964626495.1. Lineage (GTDB taxonomy): Bacteria > Fidelibacterota > Marinisomatia > Marinisomatales > CAZVFT01 > JACNLN01. The sequence continues at coordinate 6,983 of CAZVFT010000079.1, read as the reverse complement.
AGATTTGACTTCTCGGCATGTCTTTCTCCCCCTTGAGCCTGACAGCACCTTTTAGGCCTTTATCAGTTCATTCAGTTACAGGATATTGTAAAGAATTAGAAAATTTGCCAGCTAAAATTCTGGAACTTCTACATCATCAACGATTCCGACGATGATAGATCGAAGGGGAGCCATATCATCTCCAACGACTTGCCGGGCTGAATTTCCTTCATCAATAACCAGAACCGTTTCACCCGCTCCTGCGTCAACGGAATCAATGGCAATAATATAATCGCCGGAAGGTTCGCCATCCAATCCCAGCCGATCAACTAAAAGTATTCTTCGGTTATCGTAAAACTGGTGGTTTATTGTCGAATGAATCGCACCACACACACGTCCGAGAATCATGCTTCCTCCAGATCGAAGTAGTGAACATCATCAACGATTCCAACAATGGCATCATTCACCGGTACAAACCAAGGTTCAAGTGCTAACGCCGCTTCCCGAATGCTCTCATAGTAAATTAATTCTCCGGGTGCTGCCATACGCGTGGAGTCAGCTGCCACGATAGGAGAATCTACAGGATTCTTTTTCTTATCCAAAGGCTGTACGATTAACATAGGAACTCCTTCCAACCCATCACACACCACACACGGCGTCACCGTTCCTATGACACGCCCCAATCGCATCTTAAATTTCACTCCCCTCTATGTGACCCATATCCACCACAGCAAAATGGGTTGACTGATTAATCTGACTTGCCAAATCTGAATGTATCCTGGGAATAATGATATCTTTATGCCAGAATTCAGGGTCGGTTACTTTTTGCTTGGAGATTTCAACTGCAGCTTCCACTTCCTCGACGTTACCTGTGAAAATTGCAATAGCTTTCCCACCGATATCGTCTGCTAATCGAATTTCTACAATATCTACTTTTGCCCCCTTTACTCCAGCATCAGCGGACTTGATAGTAGCTGCTACCGTTTTTGTCTCAATGACCCCAACAGCATCCCCTGAACACGGTATTCGCACCTTCAGAATGGCATCGTGCACCTGTTCGTGAACATCAGGAAGTATCACTTTGTCTACGACATACTCTCCTCCAATCAGTACCCCTTCAGCAAACGATTCTTCCACAGACGCCACACTTCCGCCAATTAAGACGATGTGTTTCCCATTATGGACTGTTCCAGATTTTATCACCGTGATGGGTGCTCGTTTTACCATAGCATCTCCAGCATGGATACCTACGGCAATACTTGAATACTCTACTAACGCAATAGCGGGATATCTATTCATTATACTATCCTAAAATGATCTACTAATACACAACGACGTTCTCTTGAAAAGCTCTTGGGATTTGTAATTCCCTCTCCTGTAGGACTTGCAATGGAAAAGGAACAATATCCTTCACCGCCATATCCAAGTCCTGCCAGCGCCGAACCATTTTTCACAAAAATACTGCAATCCATCAGGCGAGCCATTCGACTCAGGTTATCGAGGTTTTTTGAATGCATCACTGCAGTATGGCGATACCCGAGTTCCACCTCTTTTGCAAGATCAATAGCGGAATCAGCATCAGGCATTCGAACCAGAGGGATAATGGGCATCATCTGTTCAGTCCAGACAAGTTGATGATCCTGATCTACCTCTACTACCGCAAGGCGAATGTGACTTTCAACTTCCATCCCAATCTTCGAGAGAATGACCTGAATATCCTTCCCAATTAATGTCTTTTCAACCACAGCATGTGTTCTTGGTCCTCGATCTTCGGCAAAGATCACCTTTTCCAGACGCTGCATCTGTTCCTGATTCAGGATAATTGCATTATTTTGAGCCAGTGCGGAAAACAATTGGTCTGCAATAGAATCCACCACAATGACCTCTTTTTCATCCACACAGATGATATTGTTATCCATAGATGCTCCCTCAACAATGCAGCGAGCGGCATTATCAATATCGGCACTCTCATCAACAACAACGGGGGGATTACCCGGTCCTGCACAGATTGAACGTTTACCGCTTTTCATAGCAACATCCACCACGCCAGCACCACCAGTTACTACCAGCAAGTTCACTTTAGGATGACGCATCAACTCCTGAGCACTCTCTATGGTCGGTTCTTTCAATGTGGTTATTAGGTTTTCGGGTCCACCTGCTTCCACAATTGCTTGATTGATCAGTTCAACAGTATAAATTGACACCTGTTTTGCAGAAGGATGAGCGTTAAACACCACAGAATTCCCAGCAGCTATCATACCGATTGTGTTGCAGATAATTGTGGAAGTGGGATTGGTTACAGGGGTAATTGCTCCAATGACACCATACGGAGCTAACTCCAACAACGTTAATCCTCGATCGCCTGTATTTGCTCTTGGAATGAGAATTTCAGTTCCGGGTGTTTTTTCCAACACCAACCTGTTCTTTTCCACTTTATCTTCCACTCTTCCAAGACCGGTTTCCTCATAAGCTCTCTTTGAAATATCCTCTACGTGCTGCGTCAGTCTTGTCCGGATGTTAAGAATGATCTCATCGCGTTTTGCTAAGGTCATAGACATCAGCTTTTTTTGAGCTTTCTGTGCCGAGTGAACTGCATCATCAATCGTGTAAAACAAACCTGAACTCCTTCTAGTATCGGTCTGAATTACCTCACTTTTTCCCGCTTGGGAAACTGGATGATAATCTGTCTTCTTCAGGATGTTAGCAATATGAAAGGCGATTTCATCTATCTGTTTTTGTGTTAACTGTAACACAACTTATCTCCTGATGAAATTGATTTTCATTTAATTTGAATCCGATCTGGTTTATCCTTCCTGCAGGTGTAGGGAGATACCGTTGGGGAATTTGTCTCTCTTTGCTTCAGGTGTAATGGGTAATATGTCGAATAGACTGGATTTACAGTCTTCGCAAATTCTAATCGTGAACCCCTTTTTTATATTTGAGTTCACCATCTACTTCCCAGTTGTCAACAATTGCCATCACTACCGCATCGCAGGGACGTTTGTCGGTCCTTACTGTCTGTCGAGCGGAACTTCCGGTTGCAAAAAGGATCATTTCACCTATTCCGGCACCCACGACATCAGCAGCTACTACAAATCCGTCGGTATCCTTCCCTTCCAGGTCCACCTGCTGGAGGATGAGGAATTTCAATCCCTCTATACTTTCTTCTTTGCGAGTAGATACTACTGTACCTACTACTTTCGCCAGCTTCATTTTACCTCCGGATTATTTTTTTCTTTTTTCCATAGCCGCTTTGCCTTCCTCTTCCCGACCAATAGGCATAACCACATCAACATTAGGATGAGGACGAGCAATTACATGAACAGCAACGATTTCACCAACCCGAGAAGCGCCGGCTCTTCCAGCATCACAGGCTGCTTTCACAGCAGCAACATCACCACGGATAACAGCTGTCACATAACCACCACCGGTTTTTTCATAAGATACCAGTTCAACTTTTGCCGCCTTAACCATTGCATCAGCTGCTTCCACAACTCCAGGAAACGTGCGGGTTTCTATCATTCCAAGTGCTTCTGCCATTGTTATTTCCTCCTTTTGATAGTTAAATGAAAATTGTAAAATCTCATTGATTTATTTTTCCATTAAATGAATGAGTTCCATCCGAAAAGGTATTTTCACATCCCGAAGGGACTCCCTTTGCGAGAAATATGGGATTTCTAACTTCATATATTATTGAAGATAGCGTTTCACTACCTGTCAGGCTCTTGACTGATTAGCGAAAATTAGCGTAAACCTGTCAGGCTTTCGACTGATTAGCGGTTTATTGATTGCACTCATGAATTATTTATCTTTCTCGACTCCTGTGACGCTTTCAATGGTTTCGGTTGCGACGCGCCATGCGACATCAATATCCCTCTCTTCACCGCCAAGATAGACTCTCCCGAAACTGCCGAAAGACCTCACCTCCAAAATGTTTATTTCAGCCGCTTTTTCCGCCTCATTTGCTGCCAGTGCTGCATATGCTGCAGGCTGAACCTCCATAACATATAGAGTTTCACTCGATAGAAGCATATTCCCATGTCTCATTCGATTGATCAGCTGCGTCTGATGATCATCAATTCGACGAATTACCTGACTGGAATAGATTTTGGGTTTCCAACGATCTTCTTCCTTCAGTTCAAGAGCATCAAGAATAGCCTTCCCCGCTTGCCTGACATCCGCCTGAGACAGAGAATGGATTTCCAACAATCCATATAACCTCTCTACAATCTGCATTCCTGGTGTGACTTCTGTTGATTTCAGTGCAATATCAGTAATCCTGTTGATTTCAATTCCGGGTGAGATCTCAACATAGAGGGATGCCATACCCGCAATGGGCAGAAATCCCTGAGCCACTGTACCAAGAAAAGCAGCGTATTGAGGCTGTATCTTGTCTAAAAAAACATAAGATCTAAGGTCAACCACGATTTATCCTCCTCAATTATGATGACATAATCAGTTAGATATAGTCATCTGTTTTGCTTCCTGTAAAATTTTTATCCCTGCACTTGCTCCAATCCGTGTCGCCCCTGCCTGGATCATCTCTTTTGCATCCGCGTAGGATTTTATTCCACCCGCTGCTTTTATCCCGATTCCATGCTGTCCTACCATTTTGTTCATCAAATCAATGTCTTCAACAGTAGCACCATTTGGACCGAATCCTGTGGATGTTTTCACATAATTCGCTCGTGCATTTTTTGCAAGCTTACACGCTCTTACTTTTTCATCTTCGGTTAAGTAAGCAGCTTCAATAATTACCTTAGATACGGCACCACCATCTTCGCAAGCTTCACATACCTGACGAATATCCCGATAAACCAATTCATCCTGTTTGCTCTTCAAAGCTCCAATATTAATTACCATATCAATCTCCCTGGCTCCATCCCGAATTGCCTGCCGTGTTTCCATAGCTTTGATTCCCGGTAAATGTGCCCCAGAAGGGAATCCAACAACAGTACAAACTTTGACAGAAGATCCCTCCAGTTCTTTTGCGGCTAACTTAACATAACTTGGACTTACACAAACAGAAGCAAAATGATATTCACGAGCTTCCGCACATAATTTTTTGATATCTTCCTCTGTAGCATCGGGTTTGAGTAAGGTATGATCAATACACCTTGCGATATCATCAGGAACACATTCACATCCCGTACCATTGTGATATCCAATTCTATCTACACCAAAATCGAGAAATTTTCGTATAGTATCAGGTTTCTTTTCCACGCAGACACCGCACACACAGACCATATCAGAATCACGATGAGTTTTTTCCCCGGAGGAGGCAGGAACTTCAACCACATTCAACATTGCTTCTACTCTTTTTGCTATTTGGGCTAAATCTTCACTTGAAATATTAATCAATTCTTTCTCCTTATCTTTTTGATCGAAATCATTCCTTATACTTGTATTTAATTTTCCTTCACTTTCTATTGCATCAATCATCTTTACCCTTCGTAAATGTCTATCAAAGGTGCAATGATTGCTAAGAAATGTATCAACAATCTGTTTTGCCAGTCCCAATCCTATCAAAGTTGCTCCAAGAGTAAGGACGTTCGCATCATTGTGCTTCCGGGCATTTTGTGCAGTTGTTATATCATAACAGAGAGCAGCTCGTACTCCCTTCACTTTATTCGCTACCATTGCGGAACCAATACCTGCGCCATCAACCATTAATCCAAATTGAGCTTCTCCACAGGATACTTTATTCGCTACAGCAAAGGCATATTCAGGATAATCAACTGACTCAATTCCTGAAGTCCCGCAATCCATAACCTCATATCCTTCATCCTGAAGATACTTTTTCAGATCTTCCTTTAAAACAAAACCAGCATGGTCCGCTCCAACAGCGATTACTGTTTTGGATTTAGTATTCATTTTAGACTTTTTAATTTGTGCAAGAGGTTTTTCAAAGAGTTCTTTATATTAATCTCGTAAAAGTTCATGAGCCACCCATTCGTCTGTAATGAGAACATTAAACCATCTTCCATTAAGACCTGCCCGGATAGCAGATAATTTCTCCTTTCCACCAGCAACGGCAATGGAATAGGACTTCTTTTTTAACTCTTCGAGTTCAATCCCGATAGTCCGGTCGTTTAACTCACTGGAACAGATGGTTCCATCGTACTTCAGAATTCTCGAACATATATCCCCCACAGCTCCTTCCTTCAACAATTCATCCACTTTCTGATCTTCAAAGTAATCTGCACGTACGAGAACGGAATTGTGACTGAACGAACCGATAGTAAATATGGCTACTTCAGCTTTCTTTGCCAATTTCAGGGTTCTTGAAATATTTTTATCAGAGATTATAGCTCTCTTTAATTCAGGATTATCTACTATAGCAGGTAGTGGAAGTAGATATGGAATTGCCTCGTAGTTATCACTGATTTTTTGAGCAATTTCAGAAGCATAAGTGTCATATTCTGCTCGAGAGATTCCCCCATTCAGCTGGACGACAATCATATCTTTCACCCGTCGTCTTCTCACCTGACGAGCCACCTCCTGCATAGTTGTTCCCCAGGAAATTGCAAATGTAGTTCCTTCATTAATAATCTGATCCAGCAAAATAACAGCAGCCTTTCCTAACCTTCTTTTGATTACCTGTGGATCTTCACTTCCATTAGGAACAATGATAACATTCTTTAAACCAAATTTATTTTTTACTTCTTCTTCAATTCTGAGATCATACTCAAATGGATCTGATATCTCGATTTTTACAATCCCCCTTTCCCTGGCTTTTCGCAGCAATCTGGAGACACCCGGTCGGGAAATTCCCAGTCTCCTGGCAATTTGATTCTGAGTCAACCCGTGCTCATAATAGTAGCGAGCTGCTTCAACCAAGATGGATATTTCTCTCCTTTCTAAAGGCATAGTGTGAACAATTGTTCAAATAATATTAACATTTGTTCCAATATTAGGTAAAAAAATTAAACTTGTCAAGGAAAAAATAAATCTGAACTTCCCCCGAAATATCAGGTAAATTTTAGAAATAACTGCCATGCACC
>CAZVFT010000078.1:0-11506 GCA_964626495.1 uncultured bacterium | reverse complement strand
GTTGATCCTCTTTATCCAGCAAAAAATCACCCATTACAAGATAATCCATCTCCGTTCGCATAAAACATTTATAGGCATCCATGGGAGATTGCACAATGGGTTCACCGCGGACATTAAATGAGGTATTCACAATCACAGAACAACCGGTCTTTTCCTCAAACTTTTTGATGAGTTGATGGTACTTTGGATTATCCTCAGCATTCACAGATTGAATGCGGGCAGAATAATCAATATGGGTAATTGCCGGCACATCAGAACGAACCACATTCAACTTCTCCAGACCAAAAAAACTATTTTCCTGCTCCTTCATAGGAATCTGTTTCTCTTTTTTTACCTGAGCCACTAAGAGCATATAGGGACTTTCACGGTCAATTTCAAAAAAGTCTGATATCCGTTCAGCTAAAACCGTCGGAGCAAAAGGACGAAAGCTTTCCCTGTACTTGATCTTCAGATTCATCTTCCGCTGCATCTTGGGAGATCGGGCATCTCCAATGATCGAACGATTCCCTAATGCTCTGGGACCAAATTCCATCCGGCCCTGAAACCAGCCCACCACCTTCTCTTGCGTTAAAAGTTCCACCGTTCTGTCGATAATTTCCCCATCAACTCGAGAGTGAGGAATGGAATGTTCCTTTAAAAATGTTTCAATCTCCTCATTGGAATATCCGGGACCAAGGTATGATCCCATTTGAGAATCCTTATGATTATCTGCATTTCTTGGATTATCCAGGTATTGATACCATGTAAAAAGAGCAGAACCCAATGCTCCACCAGCATCGCCTGCAGCCGGTTGTATCCAGATATCGTCAAACGGTCCTTCCCTTAACAGTTTCCCATTTGCTACGCAATTCAAAGCTACACCACCGGCAAGACAGAGATATTTTTCTCCTGTTAATTTATATACGTGTCTTGCCATACGCATAACAATTTCTTCCGTCACCACCTGAACCGATCGAGCAAGATCCATATCCATCTGACTAAGTTCAGATTCCCTCTTTCTCGGTTTTCTGCCAAAGAGCCGGTGAAATCTTCTATTCGTCATAGTCAATCCTGCACAGTAATTGAAATATTTCATATTAAGTTTGAAGGAACCGTCTTCCTTCAAGTCAATCAAATTATCAAGAATTGTTTGCACATATTTAGGTTCGCCATAAGGTGCAAGACCCATGACTTTGTATTCACCGGAGTTGACCCTGAAACCGGTGTAATAGGTGAAGGCAGAGTACAGAAGTCCCAGAGAGTGAGGAAAATGAAGTTCTGAGTCAATGCTAATCCTGTTGTCATTGCCCACTCCAAATGAAGCTGTTGCCCATTCCCCCACTCCATCCATAGTGAGAAAAGCCGCTCTTTCAAATGGAGAAGGAAAGAAAGTGGAAGCCGCATGAGATTCGTGATGTTCTGTAAACAACACTTCACCCTTGTATCCCAGGGATTTCTCAATCAGGTCAGGAATCCAAAGTTTCTTTCGAATCCAGAGTGGGATGGCCATAAGAAATGAACGAATACCTAATGGTGCATAAGCAAGATAGGTTTCCAGAATCCGCTCAAACTTCAGAAACGGCTTATCGTAGAAAACCACATAGTCCAACTCATCCGCAGTTATCCCGCCTTCCCGAAGACAATATTCAATCGCCTGTTCAGGGAATCTGTTATCGTGCTTGATGCGTGAAAAGCGCTCTTCCTGAGCAGCCGCAATGATTTTCCCATCCAGCACCAGACAGGCAGCAGAATCGTGGTAAAAAGCGGAGATACCGAGTATGTTCATTTTAACAATAGACATTTTCGTATGGCAATATAATTATCAGTTTTTAACTGATAATAATAAATGCCGGAAGGAAAGGATTCAGCATTCCACATTAATGTATGAGATCCTGAAGTGAAGAACCCATTCGCCAAAAACGCAATCTTATGACCCACAATATCAAACACGAGCAATTCCACCTTGGCAGCAACAGGAAGATCAAACTCAATTATTGTCATTGGATTGAAAGGATTTGGAAAATTTTCGTAGAGATGAAACTCATTGGGTGTCATGTCTCTATATTCATCGGTACTTGCTCCTGATTCGCTAAATAGTGTCATCACACCAAAATGATCCGATGGGTAATCGGAACCATTATAGGGAGTTGTCATTATTAGTTGTGAACCGACCATTTGTAAGTCACCCGTGTTTTTATAGAAGATAAAATCTATCCGTTTGTGTGGATTATCCGATGAATAAGTGTAACCCGGGTTACCGGGGTTCAATTCATCCCAGGAGTCTAAAAAATAAATTCCTGTTGAATCATCTACCAGCAGATTATATGGATCGGATCCGGGTGTACAGTTAAAATCACCTGTCAGGATGGTAGAAATTCCGTTGTAAATATTCTCCTTTTCTATTATGAATTCCATAATCTCCTGGACCTGTTGAACACGGATATAATTATGATCATCCAGATAGGAAAGATGAGTATTAAAAAAGTTTATCCAGCCAATCGGGGAATAGATATAATTCCAGACAACTTTCCTTGGGAATACACCGGGTGTGAGGGATGAATAACCGTAGGCGACAACCGGGTATTTGCTGATAATTCCAACACTTTCATCGAACTGTCCCCAGGAAGTATGAGTGACTTCATAATAGACATAATATGATGTATTGAAATATGCTTCCAGAGAGTCAGCTATCGTTTGAGCCATATTATCATCTGCCCCAAATCCCTGAGATTCATTAATTTCCTGTAAACCAATAATATCAGGATCAAGTATTTCAAACTCCATAATAATATGTTCTAATCGCTCCTCCCAATTTGTCCCTGGCTTCATTCCCATCAGATTATAGGTTACTACTTTTATGGATTCTTGTCCAAGGGATAAAGTAATAAAAGTGAACAGTAATACTATGATTTTGTATTTCATTTTAATCTTGACCTTATTACTTAATAGAGAAAGTGTTTTATCTGTTCACCCTCTTTTTCAATCCTCGACATGGCTTGAATTCCGATATCAAGATGAAGGTCTATATATTTTTTAGAAATCTTACTGTCAGATTCTTCCGTTTTAATCCCTTCAGGAGTCATAGGTCTATCTGATACTAAAAGTAACGCTCCCCGTGCAATTCCGTTGGCAAATCCTGTAATAAAAATAGTCGCTGTTTCCATATCAATTCCAAGAACACGAATCCTTTTCAAGTAATCTTTAAATTCCTCATCGTGTTCCCACAAACGGCGATTCGTTGTGTAGATAACACCGGTCCGATATTCAACGTTTCTCTCGACTAAAATCTGAGACACATACTTATGGAGCTTAAAAGATGGCATGGCAGGAACCTCTTCAGGAAAGTAATCGTCACTTGTTCCTTCTCCTCTTATGGCTGCAATGGGAATGATAAAATGACCAATATCTGCTGATTTCTTAATTCCCCCACATTTCCCTAAAAACAGTACTCCATTGGGAGAAATTCCAGAGAGGATATCCATAATCGTAGCAGCATTGGCACTTCCAATGCCAAAATTGATAATACTTAATCCCTCGCTATTGGTAGCTGAAGTCATCGGACCCCCCAATCCCTTGACTTTAACATCAAATCGCCGAGCGAACTTATCTACGTAGTTCTGAAAATTGGTTAACAGTATCCACTTCCCATATTCTTCCGGTTCAGTCCCGGTATAACGTTTTAGCCATCCTCGACCAATATCTTCTTTTGTTTTATGTCTTTTCATCATTATTGAAACCTCACATTCACCGCTCGATCACCTTTGACATCAACCTGCACATCGAACATCACCCGTTTCCCTTTCCGCAGGCCCTTTTTCTGTAGATTAATCCTCAGTCCACTCACGTGGACGAAATAATCCTCACCATCATCGCCAGCGATAAATCCATATCCCTTGTAGCTATCGTACTCTTTGACAGTTCCTTGTATCATAATTTTCTCCCATTTATTAAAGGGATTTCTCATCCAAAATTGTCAATACTTCCTTGATCGAACCCAGAATGGGGACTCCGCAATTTTCAAGTTTTTGCAGAGTGTGGTGACCACTTGGAATCAGAACGCATTCAGCTCCAATTTTCTCTGCAACTTCATGGACATAAGCTGAATCTAACAGAAACAGAAATTCCATAATTACTTTCTGGTAGGTAATGTATCTAAGATATGAACAATATTGCAATCCTTACATCAACTTTTTTCCAATTTCCAGATTGATTGGGACATTATGGTTATCCAGAACAGAGATTATGATAAAGAATTGTAGAAGACAACAATTTCTATCAGTTTGTTCAAAATGGTTTGTGTGTAGAATAAAGCGATTAAGTTATTTCATATTCTTCCAGCATTTGTAATAATCAGAGTACCTTTATATCAAAGAATATTGTATTTCTTTGCAAGTTGACACGGTTCACATAAATTAGTTAAATTAACACTATGAAGGGAAAAGTAATATTTTCGTTTATTTGTCTATTTCTTCTGTCTATTCCGTTGTACACCTGCAGAACAGCGGAAGTAAGAAGTGGGAATGTTACGTTGTTGGTAACAGGAAACGTTCATGGTCAAATTGACCCCTGTGGTTGAAAGAAAAGTCGAACTGGCGGTCTTGCCAGAAAAGCCACTTATGTTAACCAACAAAGAGAAGAAGGAAAAGAACTTATCATATTGGATACTGGCGATCTATTTTTCAAATCTCTGCAGGTAAGTGGGGTTAAGAAAGGAATCGGAGCCCTGAGAGCAAAGACAATTGTAGAGGGTTTCAATATTATCGGGTGCGATGTGTTAAACGTAGGACGTAATGATTTTGCTAACGGATCAGATTTTCTGATGTCGCTGAGTGATTCGGCTCAATTTCCATTTATCTCGGCAAACATTATCAATGAAGAATCTGGTAAGCTTGTTTTTGAACCGTACAAGATTGTCGAAAGAGGAAACTTAAAATTCGGTATTATAGGTCTCGTGACCGGATTGCCAAACCATGTGGCAGATTATAGTCTGCTGGACTTTCTGGAAGAGGGAAAACGTTATCTTGAAGAATTGACGAAGAATACCGACTACCAGGTAGTTCTTTTAAATGGAACTTCTAATGATGGAAAGGCTGCTCAGAAGGAATTTGCGAGTGCAGACTTTTTATTCCTCAGTCACGATAAAAGAAGAACCAGCCAAAAATTGGAGATTCCAGATTCTGGACCGACAATATTCAATCTCTATAAGCAAGGCAGGAGCCTGGCACTACTTGAACTTAATGTGGTTAATGTTGATTCAACTTTACATAATATCACCAATGTTAAGAAAAAAATTAGATATCTGGAAAGACGACTCGCTAATCTGGGCAAAAAAAATCCCAATTTACCTATTGAGGAACTGTATAAGAATAATCCGAAGATTCTAAAACATATCGAAGAAATACAATCAGATTTATCAGCTAGGAGAAATCAATTAGCAGGTGTTCAAAATACAGTAGAATTTACCTATAAGTCGATGAATAAGGATATTCCAAACGATCCAGTTGTTTTGGAAATGGTTAATAAAACTCTGTCAGATTGTAAAAGTTTGGAGGAAAAAGTGAAAAAGCCTGACATTCGAAATTCAACATCTTCTATTCCAAAGAAGATAAAATAAATTATCACTCTTTGAAGATTCGATACAAAGTATGAATAGACCATTAATCCTTCAGGCAATTGTTATTGTCGGGTTAGCTACCCTTTTTTCTTTTGGTTATAACTCCATCAGAGGAAATGGTATACCGTTAATTCCCGTAAAAAAAGAACTTCAATCAGCAGAAATATCTAATTTGGAATTGTTAATAGAGGATGAAAATTACGAACCTATAATAAAAGGAGTTGACCTTTATTCAGCTAAAGAGATGTTCGATAGAGGAGTAATTTTTGTGGATGTTAGAGATGAAGATGAATACCAGGTCGTTCATATCAAGGGAGCATTAAATTTATCAGTTCCAGAGCTAGCAGAAAATATATCATTTGATGATCCTGTCGTTGTTTATTGTGATGGCGAGGAATGTGATTTGAGTGATCAATATGCTGAGTCCATGCTTGATTTTGGATTTTCGAAAATTTTCATCTTTCGAAGCGGTTGGATTAAGTGGAGGGAAGCGGGTTATCCTGTCGAATAATGAATAAAATAAAACATCCGATTATTATTCTGATATTCAGGCTAATCCTGGGTTTTGTGATGATTTATGCCAGTTTCGACAAGATATCTAATCCGAAGGACTTCGCAGATATTGTTCATAACTATCACGCAATCCCATACAGTCTGACGAATCTGATAGCCATATTTCTGCCATGGTTGGAATTATGTGTGGGTGCTTGTTTGATTCTTGGCATATTTGTTGACGGGGCAAGTCTGATAAATCTTGTTCTGATGGGAGTGTTTATCATCCTTCTTTCCCAAGCGCTAATCCGGGGAATCGATGTTGAATGCGGTTGTTTTACTGTTTCCGAAGAAGGATCTAAAATCGCACTGCGAAGAGTTATGGAAGACATTCTATTTCTTGGGATGACATACTTGGTGATTACACGGAAAGAAAGGAAATACGAGTTGTTCCCCAAATCATTTTGATTCTGGGTATCAATATTATTATATTTTATGTCATATTTTTATTTTAAAAACGTTAAAAAAACAGTGCGAGAGTAGCTCAGCTGGTAGAGCCCCACGTTGCCAACGTGGCTGTCGAGGGTTCGAGTCCCTTCTCTCGCTCAGGGATTGTATTTACTTCATACATCTTACAAATTCAATCTAATTGTGAATTATACATTGGTTATATTTTAAGGCAAGAACAGATACAGGGGACTTTCTGATTATGTTATTACTTGCTCATAGGATTTCGCAAATAGTGATGGTTATGCTCATGTGGGATTGAGAGATATTGTATTGTTACTATTCCGGATGGCTATATAAGTCCCACCTACCGAAAAATGATTCCCAACATCAGTCCAAATTTATATCCCGAGAGTCTGTTGTCTTATAAGTGGGTGAAAATGTTGGATATGATTGATTTGGTAAAGATGTCATATTTAGTTGGTTAATCAATATTGGATTCTGGGAAAGTTTGCATAAATTATTATATGGATATTGTTAAAGCAATACACAGGTACTATTTTTGGTATTTTTTGATCCCTGTTTCACTTTTGTATTCCCAAGGCATTCTTGAGGGAACCGTAGTAGACAGCAAATCGAATGAGCCTGTAATTGGGGCGAATGTTTTTATTGTTGAAACCGATGTGGGGGTAGTGACGGATAAGGATGGTTATTTTAAAATTGAATGGGAGAAAAAACTTCCTGTAGTTCTACAGATCTCACATATTGGATATATTACTCGCCAATTGACTATTTCATTACCAAAACAGTTGAAAATCCGTCTTGTACCAAAAGTTCTTAGGGGTGAAGAAGTAACAATTTTAGGGGAGAGAAGTCGTTCTCAGGCTGAGTCTTCCACTGCTATAGATGTGATTGATATTGAGAAGATAGAATTACAGGGTGCCCGGGATGTGGGATCTGCATTAAGACGGATTAGTTCAGTGGTCATTGATGAGACGAGTTCCGGTGCCCAGACGGTGAGTATTCGGGGGAGCAATTCCAATGAAGTAGCTGTCTATCTGGATGGAGTCAAGATCAACAAGGCTAATACAGGGATTGCCGACCTTTCACAGATCGATCTCAATTCTCTCAAGAGGATAGAAGTACTGAGAGGGGGAAACACCTATCTTTTTGGACAGGGTAACTTAGGCGGTGTTCTGAATTTGGAGACTCAGGAAGTCAAGGAGAACGGTTTTTCAGTGAATTTCAGCGATGGTCTTTCCTTTGAAGATGATCAGGATCTATCGCTCATTGGGAAAGCCGTTCTGGGACCGTTGGGGATTGGAGGTCAATTGTCTGGGCGGTCCCGAGCATATGAAGGTCGAACGGTGACAAGCTCGTTGTTTGCCCATGTTCTCGGAGATGCCTGTTTTGAGAGTGGAAAATTGAGCAACCGATGGTATAATATGAGGAATGCCATCACATTTCCGTCGGGAAGTGTTGCTCTGGGAGATCTTCAAACTATCACCAGTTTTCGTTATCTTGGCAACCTCTGGAAGACTACAGGGTGGGATTTCTTTGGAGGGAGCCGTGAATGGACTGAAACGAATAATTTTTTCGACAACCTGGATCAAAAGTTGAATGACAGGAATTTTTCCTATCGAATTGGAAAGGACTTCAGACTAAGATTACTGGATGCCACGGTACAACTAGAGTATGAGGATAAGAGATTCAGGGGTGACCGGACACTCTTCTGGCCGCATGGGGACTATGCCACGGATTTCCAGAGTGAGGTTACGCGAACAACCGGTGCACTGGCTGGGGTAGTACGGTGGTTTACCGAGGAAGATAATCCGATACTCCGCCGCTTGCAGATTGAATTCAGCGGTCGAATGGATGATTCGTACACCACTCGAAGGGAACAACAGGAAGTCAGGCATCTGGATGGAACCACCTATGGTATCTGGGATAATGACGGTTCCAACACAAACCGCTTTTTTAGCAGGCGCTTGGGACTGCGGATGGAAGGTTTAACAAACAAATTTGGGTACAGGGCATTCTTCAGTCAGGGTAACAACCGACGACTGCCCGCTTTGAACGACATTTTTCTTAAGGCGACCACCTGGTTCGACTCTCTTCGAAGCCTACCTTTAACTCCAGAAATCTTGAATTCTACGGAACTGAATTTCCAGGTCTCTTTCACAGAATTTTTAACCATATCCCTCATCTCGGAACTCATGTTCACAGGAGCCTATTTTCGTAATAATTACCACAATAAAATAGGATACCTTCCCCTCAAACAGCTTGAATCTATCCACGAGCCTCCTCATCCTTACAATGAACCAAAGGCGGATATCCGTGGCCTTGAAGCGGGTGTGTTGGCTTCGTTTCTGGAAAACAAACTTCGATTTCAGATCAATTACACTCTTCTGGATATCAAAAATCCTTTCATCTTTCCTAATCGCCCGGGATTCCGGTACGTAACCATTGTGGATCTGGACTTAGATTGGATAATGGTAAGCTACGATTTCTTTAAGGAAGGAGAACAGTTTGTGATGGGGAGTTTCTACGGTCGTCTATTTGAAGCGAGAGAAAATGCCAATCTCAGTATTACCATTAAAAAGAAATTTTTCGGATTTAATGTTAGTCTTTCATATATCATCCGGAATATTATGTCAAAAGAAGACAAGATCAGTGAAGAGGATTTCGATATTCTTTTCTTTAATTATTACCAACAGTATCGTGAAATTGTGACTTTAAGGATTTCATTATGAAACGCTGCATTTATATTTTCTCTCTGGTGTTGGGTTGGATTTTCATTTCCTGTGAAACACCCTTTACTCCGAAAGTTTCGAAAGAAGAAGATATTTTTACATTAAGTCACGATATTGAGAGCACCGGGAGAATCATTCAGAAAAGACCCATAACACTTTCCTGGCCAGAGGTGACCATCGATGATTTTGCTCAATATACAATTTATCGATCCACTCTCATAGGTGAGAATGAAGTCTGGCGGGAACGGGAGGAAATTACCAATCCACTTCAGGTATCTTACGTTGACACTATTGATGATGATGAGACATATCGTTATAAGGTACGAATTGAAGATGCCAGTGGCAATTACCGTGAAGCGAAAACTGAACAGCTTATATTTAGAACAACGTCTTTTATCTTCCCGGATGAATACTGGTTCCTCCAGCAAGCTTATGATTCTCCGTTCATAGATAATGGTGACACCATCTATGTTAATCCTGGTACGTATGAAGATACATTAGTAGCAATTGATAAAGATGTTTCCGTTATCGGCATTGGTGATGCGGAGGAGACCATACTACAGCGAGGGGGCAATATTGTATCAATGAATCGTGGTACCCTTACTGGTTTCACCATAAAAATAGGATGGGTTGAGTTATCTGGCACAGCTCTTATGAGTAATTGTATTATCACTGATGTTAGCACCTCTGGTTTTCCGGGTGCGGTTATGGTTAGTGATTCTGCTGAGGTTCAGTACTGTGATATTTCAGGGAATCAAAAGACTAATCAAGGTGGAATTGGAGGTGATGGTGCTGGTGTGGTTTTACGTGATTATGCTGCTATTCGGAATTGCAGAATTACAGAGAACGAGACGACTGAAGAGGGGGGCGGTATCTCTGTCTATGGAGAGCCTACGATCATGAACTGTATCATTGATAATAACTATGCGGAAAAGGGTGGTGGGGGTCTCAATATAAATCCAGGCTCTGAACCAATGGTAGTAAATTGTGTTATTTTCAAGAACCAGTCTGGTCGATATGGAGAGTTTGGAGCAGTACTTGGTGGGGAGTATGCACTGACTACGATAAACAGTATTGTGTGGAGAAACAGTTCCTACGGAAATGAAATGAAAATATGGTTCAATTCCTCCTACAGCGACATCCAGGGATATATCTACGGGACAGGAAATATCAGTTCAACTCCTCAATTTGTTGATCCCTCATCGGGTGATTTTCACCTCATTCCTGGTTCTCCATGTATTGATGCTGGTCATCCAGGGGAAGAGTACTTGGATACAGACGGAACCCGTAACGACATGGGTGCTTATGGTGGGCCGTTTGGGAATTGGTAGAAAATTAAATCAGCAGAAGTCTATATTCATCAAAGTGAGGTTCTTATGAAACGTATTCATCCATCTTTTTCAGTTCCACTTTTTGTGGTTGTGCTTTTTACAGTAGGCTGCGATGATTCTGAGTTAGTCTCACCATACTCTAATAATTTGCCAAAACAAGGTTTTAAAATTCTGAACGCTATTGAGCAAATAAGGGGTTATGTTAAGTATAGCGATGGTCACCCCCCATCAGGTACCCCAGAGATATATTGTTATTTCGATGGTGATTTAAAACAAACGGATCTTATTGACGATAACGGTCTTTATCATTTCACTGGACCCCACCCAGATTGGCCAACAGGAACTTACCATGTCAAGACACAGATAATATGGAAGAAGGGACAGCGTTACAAGGGAGAAATATTTGTTGATCATGAATTTGGAACCCCAAATTTAGACGAAGACATAGAATTATTGGCAATAGAGTCTAAGTGAGTAAGTTTATGATTATCTGCTGATTATAGTTTGGATTGCTCAATAAAATGTAATAAAAAACATTCACAAATCTCAATATCAAATAAATAATGTTGGTATTATATTGTTCCCCATCTCTTCCTACGGAAATAGTAAATTGAGCCTCTGTAATTTTTCTAATTCTTTCCTTTTCAGTTCGACGAATACATCAACATACCATACCTTTTGGATAAATAGATAGTGATATACTTGGATATGGACTAATAATCTTAATCTGCAGATTATAAACATACGTTGTGAAAAATACTTTATCGAATAAGGCAATGATTTGTAGTAAAAGGCAATGATTTGTAGTAAAAGGCAATGATTTGTAGTAAAATGATAAGTAACATATTCAGAGTGGCATCTCTTGCCTTGCTTATCACATCCTGTGAAAA
>CAZVFT010000077.1:0-11562 GCA_964626495.1 uncultured bacterium | reverse complement strand
GTTTTATATTTCTCATCCCCTTGCCCTCCTTGTGATCGTGTGTATCGTTTTCAACATACTTAAACAACATGAAAATATCCTCTTACTGCGTCTACCCCCCCCCCCGAGAAAAAAATCAAGCATTTTTTTGAACCTTGTTGGCACCATCCTGCACGTATTGGACACCCACCTGAAAGCCCCTTCCTTCCTGAAGGGCAACCAGGTATGTCAGCCATGTACCTTGATCAAGTTGCGGATGGGTGATGATGAGATAATCCGCCTTTGTTACGGGGTCCGTTGCATGGATAGTGGTAAGCAACAAGATTAGTACTGATGAAATTACAAGAAATCTTTTCATAATTCTTCCCTTTCTATTCCTGAAGTTTATACTCACTATACGTAGAGGCCAGCATCACCCCAATTGTCTTTCCATCTCTCGAAAGGCTCAACTTTGTTGCAATCTGGGGTGCCTCGATAATCGGGAGATAATGCTCCCATGCAGGAACACCGTTCAAGTTTATAACACTTATCTTCCCATTTGTAAACTTTGCAAGTGGGTTATTAACCGTCTGCCCACTAATACTCCCTTCCAGAATCGCCACCACACCAAGTTCTTCAGATATGTCAATATCTAGAATATTGGGACCCCGACCCCAATGAGGATAATGCATTGCTATTTCCCCCGTTTGACACCTAATCAAATTCACCTCGTTAATGTTATTGAGTACAGCATATTCCTGAGATTCTGAGAAAACTGCATGACTAGTATATAATCCGAGGAATCTCTGGATAAGATTGCCTTTTCTATCAAGCAAATAGGTTGCTTCTTCTTTACCTAAAATAAAGTTAAAACTTATAATAAACGAAGCATCTAGTGAGGGCCAAATGGTATAAAAACCTTTTGGTTCAAAAGGTTCAAAGGTCCATAATTTCTCCCCGTCTTTTGTAAACAAGATTATGGCTGTACCATGACTATACGTAGAGCCATCATCTCCAGTTACTTGTGATACAAAGTATTGTCCATTTTCCGTAAAACGACCTGTTATCCCTCCCTCTCGATAGGAAATTTTTGTATTGTATAGCTTATGACTATTTAGAAAATCTCCACTTGAACTATAAAAGTACAGTTTACCTACGATTTCAACTACAGTTCCATCAAAGTCAGAAATAATATACCCTGGTCCTCCTGCATCATACCCTATTATGTAATCCTTCTCCCATAGTATTTTGTCAGGGGCTTGAAAAAAGCTTACACGTATTTTCATTGGACCCTTCTCTATTCTCTCTAATACCTTTTTCCGATAGTAGAAATTCCCGCTTTCCGTGAATGTAATTCTATCCTTCGGACTAATATTGGGAATTGCCTTACCTTTATTCAGTGCTACTAATTCACCAGGCAATTTTCTTCCATCCTTGGTGATAAAATGTCTTCGAATGTACTTTGGCTTCATGGGGTCAGTGTATGTCTTTTTAGAGTAGATGACTTTTCTTATATCCTTTCCCAAGTTTTGTTCTTTCACCAATTCATACTCCATCACTTTCCCTTCACGTCCCCTCCAGGTGCGAGTCTTCTGTTGTGAAAAAACCAAGTCAGTTATAAGAATAGACAAAATTACGAGAGTAATTGTTTTCGGTATAACGCTTGTAATAGTTCTTCTTGGACGTTTATTAGTGATTATTTTTCTCATTTTTTTTCTCTCCTTTGATGCATTTCAGGGGAATTATCAACCATAATGGAGAAATCTTTCGGGGTTACATTTCCAGCTTTATCTTCTGCAGTAATTCGAACCTGATAGGTTCCATCAAGTACACTATTGGAATCCCAAAAACCTTCCACCACCGCATTGTCACCCACCATATGGTTTGTTACGTTGTAATAGATATAGCCAGGATTTGCCTCCGGAGTTTGAGGAAAGACAAGAGAGAAGTAGGTATCAGTCAGCCACCTGTCAAATTGATAGCTATTTACTTGTTGCCCGGTCCCCACAATTTCATAACCCAACTTGTATATTCCGTTCCGGTGTGAAGTTGTGTAGATGTGATCCTTCACCTGCACAATGAAATCCACTGTATCTTGTACATTATCGTGATCAATATCATCGCCCGTTTCATGATCTTTTATGAAAAGTGATCCTATTTCTGGACTATAATTATCTACATAAGCCGGATTTATGCCGTCATCCCGGAGGGGATTGACATAATCATATAAGGGACCATCAACAAAGTGTACATGATTTTCAGAATTGGTTTCAGCCAGTCGAAAACCAGCATGGGTAACCCATTTATTCGGTAGCGGTAGATTGGGATCGAAATCTTCCAGATGAATATATACAAAATTTCCAACACTCAATCCATATAGTTCACCTGTTTCTTGGTTGTATTGATATTCCAGAATTCCCGAAGAAACAGAATAGACATCTGTTCCCTGTGTAGCTTGAATATCGATGCCATTATGGAAGTGATAATCTGGATTATCCCGGTACTCATTTAACACTGAATTCACATCGTGGGGTGAAAATTGACTTTGAATTGGCCACCCATAATAATCAAGTATCTCTGGCTCGTGCCACCGTATCCTCACAGGGCCATACACATTATTGGTTTCATCGGACCCTTCAATTAGTTCATCGCTATCAACCTGTACGTACGAATCCCAGTAACCAGGACTCCAATCCTGTACAGTAGTGGTTATTGTTGTCGAATAACCAGCGTCCAGTCCTGGAATATCCCAGTAAACGTCTCCGGTGTCGCCAAGCAAGGGCGGTGACGTTAAGTTATAGTACAGATCAACCCAGAACGTCCCAATGGCATCTCCTGTCCCCTGGTTCTTAACAACAATCGTTACCACTACGAAATCACCAATCTCAGGGTCATAATTGTCTATGGAAAATGATTGAATCACCAGATCAGGATTCCCACAGCCGTTCCATTCCCAGCAGATGCGTTTGGAGTTGTTGCTTTCCTTGATGATCCTTCGGGAAACTCGAATAGCAAAAGGCAGGTGGGGCTCAGGAGACCCACCGAAGAAACAGACACATCGAACGGACGGATCTAAGGCGGCCTGAACCATCCGCTCTTCTGAAATTGTAGAGGCGTTTTTTACAAACTTATGTGAAGAATTCTGACAGAATAGACAATTGAAGTTACAGCCATAGAAAAATACAGCAAGATTGTTTCCTCTCTCCTTCGACCCCTCAAAAAACCAGGTAGCACAGCAATTAGTGGGCAGGGGATCGTGATACATATGAGCCAGGGCGCTTCTCTTAGGTGCGAGATTGCTGATCTTTCCGTCTCGGTTGATACGCACTCCACAGTATCCACTCTCACCTGGCAGAATTTGGCACTGGTTACCACAGAAATGACAGAGTTTACCTTCACTGGCAGTGGGTGGAAGAATAGGCAAACCAAACTTCTCGCGAACAGGAAAATGGAACTTTGGTGACAAGTCCGATTCTGGGATTTGGCGAAGACAATCTGCACAGATACCAATGATTTTTGCTACTAGCTGGTTCTGACATTGAGTACAGAGCATTGTCCCTTTTGATCTATTATGTTCTATTCTACCGAACTCTCAATCCCAGAAAATCCCTCCCACCACCTGAGGACATGCAGAGCTCTAAAAGTGTTCCAGCGGCTCGGACTACCTGTCTTCTCAAGTTCGAAGTGCGTCCGGCCGGGATGTCGGTTCTGAAGGAACCAACACCCATCTTTCTTCCGTTTCTTTTGTACAATCTTTATTGAGTCTACAAGCCGGGAATCACGTTTTGCCCTTACATCCTGAAAGTAGTCCAGCGCTCTCAGAATATCGTAGTGCCACCTTGGCGGAAATGAAAATCGAGTCAATACGGAATTGACCACCTCTCCGGTTCTGTGCGACCGAAAGAGACGATGAACCAGCAGAAATTCCCGTCCCCGTTCTTGTGCTTCGCTGATTTCAGAAGTGTTCTCGTTGCTGAACTTCTCATACTCTCGTAATCCTTCCAGGACGGAAATGGTGGTGTGAAACGAACTGTGAGTAGCACCTTTATATGACTGGCAATTCCAACCTCCATCCTTCATCTGTTGATCCAATAAATGTTCTACAAGTTGATTTACCCGATCGTCAGGGTATCTGAAATAGGAAAGTATGGAGAGGATCATCCCTGTAATGCACGTCTCGCTGTGATGGATGGATACGGAGTAATTTATACCACCATCGTGATAAAACCCTTTTTCAAGAAGTAATCCGCCTGCCTTCTGTGCTTGTGGGTGTTGGGAAGGAAGTCCCATTCGACGAAGCAGAAGCATTGTATAAGTGGTGGAGGTCCACTTTGGTGAATAAATCCCTCCACCCCACTGTCCCGATGGTTTCTGAAGATCCAAAAGTCTTGCTCCCCACCCTTTTTGAGCAACAAGAGTTCTTTCCGTTTCAACGTCCACAGGGTCAGCGTCCAGCAGATCTCTCAATACCTGCCAGCGAATGGCGGGATCACCTTTCAGGAGCCATACAATAGTTGAGTTCTTCTGAATCACTTTAAATACTTTTTAGCGATGTTAAACGGCTTTTACTGAAATATTCACAAATGATGAGTTCTGAAACTACCATTGTGATTTCCATTCAATTATTCACTAAGGTTTGTCATCCCCAAAACATCCAGAATAAACGCATACTCAAAAGCGATTTCTTTCAAATAATCGTAACGACCCGAAGGACCGCCGTGCCCTGCGCCCATATTGGTTTTAAGCAGTAAGAGGTTACTGTCGGTTTTTTTTGCTCGAAGTTTGGCTGTCCATTTCGCTGGTTCCCAGTACTGCACCCGAGGGTCATTCAGGCCTGCCGTAATCAAAAGATATGGATAATCCTTTGCTTCCACATTGTCGTAGGGTGAGTAGGTTTTCATATAATCGTAATAGCTGTTATCAGCAGGATTACCCCATTCCTCAAATTCGATCACCGTGAGAGGAATGGTTGAATCTGACATCGTGTTAATTACATCCACAAAAGGAACATCTGCTACAGCAGCTTTGAACATATCCGGTCGCATGTTTACAACCGCTCCAATAAGCAGTCCACCTGCACTTCCTCCAGAAATCACCAGATGTTCAGGACTTGTATATCTTTCTGCAATGAGATGTTCAGCACAGGCAATAAAATCTGAAAATGTATTTTTCTTCCTCAATAATTTACCATCCTCATACCAACTGCGCCCCAAGTACCCTCCTCCACGAATATGAGCAATTACATAGATGAAGCCACGATCTATCAGACTGAAGCGATTGCTGGAAAAATAGGGATCCATTGTCAACCCATAAGACCCATAGCCGTAGAGATATACCGGATTCTTTCCATTTTTTTCCATTCCTTTGTTATACAAGATGGACATCGGAATCTTTTTCCCATCAAAGGCGGTGACATAGATCCGTTCCGTCTGATATAGGGAGGAATCGTAGTCCCCGAGTACTTCCTTCTGCTTTTTCAATTCCTTTGTTCTTTTCACCATATCATAATCATAAACGGTTCTGGGGGTGATCATCGACATATAAGTAAATCTCAGCTTTGTTGAATTAAAATCGGGATTGAATCCGCCATAGACTACGTAAATAGGCTCATCAAAATCCAGATGGTAATCCGTGACCTTAGTCAGATCCATCACGCGTATCTTCTTCAATCCGTTCACCCGTTCATACACAACAAGATAATCTCGAAAAACATCTAAGTACTCAAGCTTTACCTCTTCACGATGAGGAATAAATTCCTTCCAGTTGTCTCTGGATGGACTGGTAATTGGTGCTTCTATAAGCCTGAAGTTTTTCGCTTGATCATTGGTCAGAATCAAAAAACGATCTCCCTGGTGATATACCGAATATTCGTGTTCATGTTCACGGGGATGAATCACCTTAAACTTACCTGTAGGATTGTGGGCATCAAGATAACGAACCTCAGAAGTCACCTGACTTTCTAACACCAAAAATAGATACTTTTTACTCTTGGATTTTTCAATATCAATGAAGAACCTTTCATCTTGTTCGTGGTAAACCAGCACATCTTCCTCAGGATCAGTTCCAAGTATATGCCGAAACACTTTGTAGGGTCGTTTTGCTTCGTCAAGAGTA
Organism: uncultured bacterium; assembly: GCA_964626495.1. Taxonomy (GTDB): domain Bacteria; phylum Fidelibacterota; class Marinisomatia; order Marinisomatales; family CAZVFT01; genus JACNLN01. Next base: position 5,490 of record CAZVFT010000077.1, on the reverse strand, counting down.
TTGTAGAAAAGCGTCTGATTGTCATTGTCCCATTCCACGGAATAATAGGTGTTGGATATCTCATCTTGAAGTAACAAATCTGTACTCAGGTTCTTCACGCATAACGTATACTGTTCAGAACCAGTGGTATCAACAGAGTAAGCTAACAGCTGGTGGTTTGGGCTAATCCGGAAAGCTCCGAGTTGAAAATAGTCGTAACCCTCCGCCAGTTCATTCTGATCCAGCAAAATTTCTTCATCGGCATCCAGACTTTTATATTTGCGACAAGAAATGGAGTACTGTTTTCCTTCTTCGGTGCGAGAGTAATAGTAGTAATCATCTATCTTCACGGGAACGGTCAAATCGGTCTCCTTGATCCGTCCTTTCATTTCCTCATATAATTTCGTCTGCAGGTCTTCCGTATGCTTCATCACGGTTTCTGTATAAGCATTCTCCGATCTTAGATAATCCAGCACTTCGGGATTGTTTCTCTCCCTCAACCAGAAATAGTTATCAATCCGCCTGTCTTCATGAATAGAGACATCTTTCTGGACTATTTTCGCTACGGGTGGATTTTCGATGGTACCTTTTTCTATCATTCCCTTCTCACCCGGTAAACCCCACAAGGAAGTGATCATAACTGGAGCAATCATTAATAACAGACGCTTCATAGTTTTACCCTTTTATAATTTTTGATAATTCAATCATTTTTTCACCGAAACAATCTACCAGATGTTGTAATTCATATCCTCTGATAGTAGGAAGATTTGCTAGTTGAGTAAACATTGTAAGTGTATCATTATATAAAGTTAAACGCTACATTTCTCATTTCCAATATTGCTTTCCCTGACGTTGATCAAGTTAATTCAACAGCGTGATCCGTCGCTGATCCCGCCACTGCGGGAGATAAACCGACTGGAAAACAAAAGAAAATGAAAATTCCTACCCGCCTGTACCGCTGATAATCTCTGATGGTTAAAGAATGTTAAAGAATAATAAAGTCCCCTCTTAGAGAGGGGTCTCCCGAGCCTTCGGGAGGGGGTGTGTTCTTGAATAATCACCCTCACCTTCACCCTGTGGAATCTCCGACAAGTCGGAGAAAATCTCAGATTTTATTCCACAGGATAAACCCTCTCCTCCGTCGGGAGCCGGACAGGCGTCAAGGGAGAGGAGATTTTTAAAAGTAACGATTGTCAGAAATCGGGCAAGCTTGTTTATCTTAAGCAGGTCCGTCAATAGACAGACGTTAACTCATACAAGCTATATTACCCTTTCGGGGTTCAGAACGGATTTTAGGCTCCAGCCTTTTAAAAAAAGTATTGGGATATGTTGATAAATCTGTCACTTTTTAAAACCCTAAAGGGTGAAATCCGTCCCTGCATAGCGGGATTAACAGGTCAGGCTTTTTTACGTCCCTGCCACCGACGAGGGGTGTGTTATGAACCAAAATATCTAAAAATAATAGGAAAGTGATGGGTGAGTTAATGTATATTTGATTTCACAATGAACACAACTTTACGTCGCACACTGGGGCTCTGGGATCTGATATTGATGAACATCGTTGCCATCGTGGGGCTTCGGTGGTTACTCACCGCTGCGCGGACCGGATACGGCAGTATCCTCTTGTGGTTGCTGGCACTGGTGATTTTCTTCATCCCACAGGGATATGCAATTTATAGCCTATCTCGAAATTACCCGGCTGAGGGTGGAATATACATTTGGGCAAGAGAGGTTTTTGGTGCTGGACACGGATTTATGGCGGGCTGGTGTTACTGGATTAACAACCTGATCTATTATCCCGCACTGTTAATGTTTGTGGCTGGGAACGCTCTGTTTATCCTGGGCAGTCAATATCTTCATCTTGCAGATTCCAGACTCTACATTGCTCTGTTTTCATTGATTGTGATGTGGTCGGTTATTCTTCTGAATATCCGGGGACTCACAATTGGTAAATGGATTCATAATGTGGGTGGTATTGGTGTCTGGATTCCGATAGGCATTCTCTTTGTACTGGGATTCCTATCGGCTGTTAAATGGGGACCTGCGGAACCGTTGAATCTGAAATCACTAATTCCGAATATTTCGAATATATCCACCTGGTCCTTCTGGGCAACTATGTGTTTTGGATTCGCCGGTCTGGAACTGATGGCCATTCTTAACGAGGAAATAAAAACTCCCGAACGCAATATACCTAAAGCAATTATCATTTCTGGTGTTGGAATTGCAATTATTTACATTTTTGGGACGCTAACATTGCTGTTTGCAATGCCGAAAAACGAAATTGGTTTGCTGGCAGGTATTCTTCAATCGATCCATTCCCTCACCGGGAAATTTGAATTAAGCTGGATGACTGTTGGTGCAGTTTTATTAATAACCATATCCGGAATTGGCGGAGTTAGTGCATGGATAGCCGGTGTGGCACGGGTTCCTTTTGCGATAGGATTGGATCGTTATCTTCCAAAAGCACTCAGTTACATCCATCCACGCTGGAAGACGCCCTATGTATCTCTCCTGGTTCAGGGAGGACTCACGACGCTGTTCATTCTGTTCAGTGTGGCTGGATCGACGGTGGAAGAAGCCTATCTGATTCTGCTGGATGCAGAAATCATCATTTATTTCATCCCCTATTTGTATATGTTTGCTGCAGCTTTTCGTACCAGCAGAGGAGACTTACGTGGACGTATTTCCGGTGCTGTTGGTTTTGCAGCCACAGCAGCAGCGATGATTTTTGCTATGATTCCCCCGGAAGGAATGAATGCCTGGCTGTTTGAAATTAAGTTGATTGCAGTGACGGTATTGTTTGTCGGCAGTGGTATAGTGATATATTGGATACACTCAAAATAAAGAAACTTTGTATAGATTAGACGATGCCAGCATTGATTCTTTGAAATTTACCTGAATGAAGTGTAATATTGATTTAAAATGTAATCACTTTTGCTTATGCTATAATATTCCTTAGTACAAGAAAGGTAATATTAAAAAAATGAAATCTCGCATCTGTTTGGTTTTCCTTTGCTATTCAATTTTTATAGTTGCACAGGAGGTTTCTATACCTGCCCAGAATTGTCGTTTAAGAAATATCAATAATCATCAGCTCCAACAAACCCGGGACCTTCTACCTGAGCAAACCCTATACAATATCATTTCCTACGCAATTGATGTATCTATCAATCCAGGGGAGGAAACGTTGGAGGGCTCGGTAATCATTGAGATGCAAGCGAATGAATCAAATGTCACGGAGATTATTTTAGATGCAGCAGATTCTCTGACTATCACATCCATTTCAGCGGAAAATCTCCTGAATTACGAACATAGCGATCATCGACTTCACCTTTACTTTTCTGAATCACTCGACCCAGATGACACCATCTCAGTCTCCATTCAGTATCACGGTTGGACAGGACCTGGAGTACCCTGGACAGGCGGTCTTGTTTATTCCGGCGGGGGATTCTTTTCCCTCAACTGTCCATACGGTCTTTCAGAATGGGTACCCTGCAAAGATCACCCTTCAGACAAAGCTGATTGGCTTGACCTGAAGTTGACTGTTCCTTCCCAGTATGTTGTGGCATCTAACGGTATCCTCCAGGAGGTTACAGACAATGGTAACGGGACCTTTACTCATCACTGGTACGAAAACTACCCCATCGCAACTTATCTGTTTTGTATCAATGCCTATCCCTACAACCCGGTTACCGAACAGTTCCATTACAGCGAAATTGATTCAATGCCTATTGTTTACTACGTCACCGGAAGTGTTCCATCCGGATTTCGTTACGTGGAAACAGCTCTTCCTGTCTATTCCGATCTGTTTGGGCTGTATCCCTTTGTAGATGAGAAATTCGCTATCGCTGAAGTCTCAAGTTATGGCTGGGCGATGGAGCATCAAACCTGTGTGACGACTTCAACCACAAACGGAATGGTACAGGTTCACGAGCTTGCTCACCAGTGGTTTGGTGATATGGTAACTTGCCGAACCTGGCAACACGGCTGGCTCAATGAAGGTTTGGCTACCTATTCTGAAGCATTGTATATGGAAGCCACCCAGGGAGAAAATGCCTACCACAGTTATATGAATGGTATGGAATTCTACTGGAATGACTCAAAATCTGTCTTCACCACTGATACAACCAGTTTTGGCTCCATTTTCGATGTCATCATCTATTACAAGGGGGCTTGGGTAAACCATATGTTGAGGTATGTAGTGGGAGACAGCGTTTATTTCGCTTCCCTTCAGGATTACCTGAATATCTATGCCTATGGAAATGTTGTCACGGAGAATCTAAAAAATGTTTTCGAAGATCATAACGGGGATGATTTGGATTGGTTTTTCGACCAGTGGATTTACGGGAATGGACATCCCCACTACGATTATCTCTGGGCTTCCACCATTGATACGTGCTATATTGTCATTGAACAATCGGCAACAGGTACCGAACCGGACCTGTTCAAAATGCCTGTGGAGTTTCAGCTAAATTTAACCAGTGGTGATACCGTTACAGAATTGATATGGGTTGAAGAGGCAATTACAAACATAAACCTCCCGGTTCCGGTAGCTGTCGATAGTGTGATACTCGATCCTGATAACTGGGTATTAGAAACGTCTGCGGGATTTGGTACAAGTGAATTTTCGTTTGGTAATCCTGTCATCACTGTTGTGGATGAAAATAATGATGGATATGTGGATCCAGGGGAAGATTTTGAGCTATTTGTAGAACTTACGAATCAGGGTTTTCCGGTGGGAGAAATGACAGGAACAGTATCGGCTGATTATCCAGGTGTGGAAATAATTCTTGGTGCGGTACAATTCTCTGCCGCTGGATTGAGTGATACTACAATATCCATCACACCATTTGAACTACACTTATCGGAACCATTTGACCCAACGTATGTGGGCTTTGAACTTCATCTTACCTATCAGGAATACAGTGATACCGTGAACTTTGATCTGCCACTCGGTACACCAGAAATTCTGCTTGTCAATATGTCGGGAGAACTGCAGAATTCAGGAACATATCTTGATGTCATGGTTGACAGCCGTCAAGTTGTGAGGCTTTGGGATGATACAATGGAAGATTCCCTGGAAGGGCTCATCTGTCAATATGATCATATTCTGTATTTCACCGGCGATAATGCCGTCAATCCCATTCCAGAGAACATTCAAGATCAATTAGCATTGCACCAGGACTCCAGCAAAAACCTGTTGGTTATGGGACAAAATATTGGAAATGTTTTGGGTGGCACCAATTTTTATTCCGATGTCCTGCAGAGCGAGTATTTAGAGGAGCATGAGGGTTACATAATTTGGGGGAATGATTCTCATCCAGTTATTCAGGGGGCAAATCTTCTTATCAATTTCCCTGTGGATTGCGATGTGATTTCACCTCTGGATACAGCAGAAATGGCTTACGAATATCACGATGATGGAGTGGCAGGAGTCATCAGCGAAACTCCAGGAAAGCTCCTGTATCTGGGATTTGATCTATCAAAAGTACAACAGGGTACTCCCATATC
>CAZVFT010000076.1:0-11967 GCA_964626495.1 uncultured bacterium | reverse complement strand
GATTTATCTGCCAGGGTCATAATCTCATTTAACGTTTCCTGGTCAAGATCGTGAGTATTATCACAGTGATAATAAGGAGATACCATTAAATGTCCGTTGTTATATGGATAAAAGTTCATCATCACAAAAATGTTCTTCCCACGATAAAGAATCAACATCTCACGGTCCTTTCCAGCCTTCGGTTTATCACAGAAGATGCACCCGTCCTCTTTCATCCTGTGGATATATTCCATTCTCCAGGGTGCCCAGAGTTTTTTCATGGTTGATGGTTGATGGATGATGGTTGATAGGCTGTTAAACAGTCTGGGTTAGCTTTCATTTTGCTGAGCGGATAACTTGATGGAAACAAATATTTTCTTAAACTCCATAGCTTCGGACAATAAGTACTGTAGTTTTTCAAAATCAACCCCGTTATCCGCGATTGCTTTTATGACTCTCAACCAATAGTGGCTTTCCCGAGATTCCTTTGAGACAATACCGATCTTGTGGATGAAATCATTTTTGGATTCAGCAGCCTGGGCTTCTTCATAATTTGATCCGATGGACGTGGAAGACTTTGCAAGTTGGTACTTTGGAACGCGATATTTACTATCATTTAGCAGAGTCGAAAGGAACAATAAGCAATCTACACCAAACTGAAACGTACGTTCTAATAATTTCCGAGTCTCTTCATCCATAATACCTTCCTCATTTTATTTTAACACATATTCCATCATCCACCACCCATCAACCATCACCCATCTTTCATCACTCATCATCCTTTTTCTTTGAATCCTCCACTACTTTTTTCTCCATATCTTTTGGCAATTCCTCATAATGGCTGAACTTCTCCTTGTGCGTTGCTTTCCCACCGGTTAATGATCTAAGCGTTGTGGAATATCGAAACAGATTCGCCTGGGGAATATGTGCCTTTATGATTTGCATCCCCCCTTCTGAATCCATACCAAGTATCTTTCCCCGCCTTCCAGAAATATCTCCCATAACATCTCCCATATGAGACTCAGCTACTCTCACCTCTACCTGGAAGATGGGTTCCAACATGCAGGGTTTAGCACTCAAGAATGCCTCCTTAAAAGCTCCTTTCCCTGCGATCTGAAATGCAATATCCTTTGAATCTACTGGGTGTTGTTTCCCATCATAAAAATTGGCTTTGACATCCACTACTTTATAACCGGCAACTATCCCCTCTTCACAAGCAGCTCTTACACCTTTTTCCACTGACGGCACAAAAACCCGATCTACATTTTGACCAACAAGGGAATTACTGAATTCGACACCTTCACCTCGGGAAAGCGGTTCAATAGTCATCCATACTTCAGCAAACTGACCAGCACCACCTGACTGTTTCTTATGGCGATACTTTGAGCTACCACTTCCCTTGATGGTCTCACGATAGGGAATTCTGGGTTCGATGAGATCCACTTCTACATTAAATTTTCTTTTCAACTTTGCTACGACCACCTCAAGATGTAGCTCTCCCTGACCTGAAATTACTGTCTGTTTCAATTCAGAGTCAACGGTATAAATAAAGGTAGGGTCTTCTTCGTGAATGGTGGCTAAACCTGTGGCGATTTTTTCCTCATCGCCCTTTGATTTCGTTACTACTGCTGCACTGATGTTCGGTAAAGGAAATTCGATATTTTCCAATTCTACGCCAAGTTTGGGAGCACATAAGGTATCTCCAGTATGTGTATTCTTCAATTTCACAACTGCACCCATATCACCCGCAGAAAGTATTCCTGCTTCCTTTCGCTCCTTCCCATTCATAACATATACCTGCCCCATCCGTTCCGTGGTTTGTCGAGTTGTATTGGCAAGATCAATCCCACTTTTCACACTACCTGAATAAACCCTGAAGAAAGAAAGTTCCCCTACATGGAACTCACTAAGAGTCTTAAATACAAGTAAGCTACTGGGGGAATCTACAGAGGTAGAAATAGACATCTCTTCATCAGTACCAGCCCTTGTGCCAGTGACTGATTCAATATCTGCTGGAGAAGGTCCATATTTTGCCAGAAGATCCATAAACCTGTTTAATCCAACATTAATATCAGCAGCTGTACAAACAAGTGGAATGACCATACCATTTCTGATGGCGTCCTGCATACCAGCTCGTAAATCCTCCTCGGATAGGCTTCCCTCATCAAAAAATTTCTCCAGCAAAGTATCATCCGATTCAGCAATGTATTCAATTAAATCATCATGGAGTTTATCAATTCTATCTTTCCAATCGTCTGGAAGATCCTGTTCCTCGGACTTACCACTTCCGTCAGTTTTATAGGTAATCATTTTCTTCCGAAGAACATCCGCCACTTGACTGAAACTGGGACCGGGGTTGATTGGTACCAGAAGTGGATGGATTCTTTTTGAAAATCTTTCTTTCAACTGATTCAAAACGGTATCAAAGTGAACATTTTCTTTATTCATCATATTTACCACTACCATTCTGGGGATATTGTACTCATTGGCAAATCCCCATACCATATCTGTACCCGCTTCCGGTCCTGTAACTCCGTGTACAGCAACTACAGCCAGATCTGAAACGCAAAGTGAAGCTTTCGCATCTCCCATAAAATCAAAAAAACCGGGAGCATCTAAAATATTGAATTTTTTCCCTTCCCAATTGCAGTGTAACAGGCTGACACCAATGGATATCTGCCTGTTGATTTCATCATTATGGTAATCGGAAACCGTTGTGCCATCTTCAATTTTTCCAATCCTGTTTGTTTCTCCAGCATTATATAATATCGCTTCGGATAGTATGGTCTTACCACAGGTACCATGACCAACAATAGCAAAATTCCGAATATCACTCTTCTCTACTTGGCTCATTCGTAAACCTCCTTAATCAAAATAAATTAGTTTGGCTCTTCTCTAATTATAAACTGATTCATAACCTATCTACCGAATGGGAGACACATAGTTTGGTATCGTATAACGTAATACTTAAATAATCTTTTCCCTGATTACTGAAATTATAACAGAATAATACTTCTAAATCCACTCGATTCAGAGCAAATAGTTTAAACCTATTGCACTTCTTAAATCAAGGTTTTTCATCGACGATTTCTGAAATTTGTCCCTTCACTACTACTGATTCAATAAATTCCCTTAAAACGGGTATGATGTAACGATCTTGTATACTCAAGTTCCCAAAGGATTGTGCCAGAATCCGTAATCGTTGTTCTAAAGTTTTCCTTTTGTTCAATACGATAAATTGATCGTCATTAACAGTGCAATATCCTCCAATAAAATCACCTTCTCCTACAAGGATAGTGATGTTCATTTGTTCCGCAAGATTCTCAAATTGTGTGTATAGCTGTTTGTGATCCATCACAAAATGTCAGACCGACCTGATTTCTGAAGTCTCTTCACTACTTCTTTTACATCTTCGACTCGGTCTCGGGAGACGACAAGAGTGGCGTCACCAGTGTTGATTACAACAAGATCATCCACACCAATCATTGCAGTCAATCTTCCGTTGGAATGAACAAGGTTATTTTTACCACCCACAATTATACTGTCCCCTTTTATCACATTACCGTCTCGATTTTTATGGGAAACTTCATAATACGCATTCCAAGATCCCACATCACTCCATTGGAAGTCTGCTTTGACAACAAATATATTTTTAGCCATTTCCAAAATACCGTAATCCACTGATTCGGGTTTTATCATCTCCCATTCTTTAGAAAGTGTCGAGTTGTAGGTTCTCTTACCGATGGCTGATTCAATATTGCTTAAAGATTGGTGTAATTCTGGCATATATTTTTTAATAGCGTTGAGTATCGTAGATGCCTCCCAAACAAACATTCCACTGTTCCATAAGAAATCACCACTTTTTAAAAATCTTTTTGCAACCTCCACCGTTGGTTTTTCAGCGAACGTTTTTACACAGTAGGCATCGAATCCCTTGACAGGGCGTCTCTTATTATACTGGATGTACCCATATCCAGTTATAGGAGCAGTAGGGACAATTCCGATAGTGACAATACCTCCATCTAAATTTGCCAGTCTCAGAGCTGTATTTACTGTCTTTGAAAACTTTCTATGTCCAATGATAAGATGATCCGCTGGGAAAATTCCCATAACCGGATCTTCATCCACAGTTTTTAAATGGAGCGCTGCCAGACCAATGCATGGAGCTGTATTTTTCCCCGAAGGTTCAATTATGATGTTCTCTGGAGCTACTCCCTCAATATTACTCACTATCTGCTTTTTTAAATCAGCACCTGCAACAATAAAGATATCCTCGACAAAACTCAACTTTCTTAATCTATCCACAGTCATTTGTAACATGGATTGATTTCCGATAATATTCAACATCTGCTTTGGGTGGGAAGTTCTGCTCAAAGGCCAAAAGCGAGTGCCTTTACCCCCCGCCATAATAACACAATATAGTTTTTTCTTCCGTTTGTTCATTTTTATTGTTTCTTACCTCTTGTAATTGTTATTCCCTCAATAATCCAGTTAGCCCTCACCTCAACGGTATCAGGATAATCTAAAAACGGCTCTGATGGCTGAAATTCAATCGCTCTTCCAAAACTGTAACGACCATCCATATTTACATCCTGAAATGTACTCAATAACCAGAATCCTGAAGAAAGCGATTTGAACTCATAAGAACCGTCAAAATTTACATTTGTCCGATGAATTTTTGGTGGTTTTTCTATGGATTTTGCTACTACGAATGCACTGTCAGAATATTCCCAGAGAACGAATCCCATTATTCCACCATACCCTACTTCCTTTCCAACAGATACTTTAAACACAACAACTGAATCCTGGAGGGATACCCCTGTCGGTCCCATGAAGTAATGACCAAAAAGCATTACCTCGTAGTTTTTCTCAGATTCCCAACCACCTTCGGGAACAACCGTTAAACGGGTTGGATTATCCCATATCAACATCGGAGAAAAAAACACTTCATCTTTCCCTTGAATCCTGATAAGAGTATCCGACGTGTCAACCGTGACAATATCACTGAATTGAATCTCAAATGTTTGTTCTGGATGAATATGGATACTCTTACCAAGACCCGGATGGATAATTTCAAGATCGCTCGTATCCACTTCTGGAACTACTACCTCTCTCTCAAACCATTCGAGCTCTTGATCCAGAGAATCCACAATTCCGCTGATAATCAATCTTACTTCCTCGTTAGGTTTGAGCTGCGAAGTATGAAAATGAATTTCACTTGATCCATCTACATATTGATGAACCAATTCTGGAATAACAGTGTCACCATTCATTTCTTTCCGTAAAACAATTGAAGGTTGTTTCTGATATTTCAGTGATACTGGATTAGTGAAGCGAATCACCCCGCGACAGTGAGTTTCCATAAGAGCTGCTACCACATTGAGAGGGGTGGGTTCCCTATGTACTCGCATATTAACATTTCTTAATGTGTCTGTTAAACTGGCAATCTTCAGAGGACTATTCCAGTGAACGCTATAAGGCATCCGAGCCGGATTGATGGGGACAGGTCCCACCGAAGCGCCAACAGCAAGTACCTGGTAATCTCCTGGTTCAAGAAAGGAAAAGTGGTAAAACCCTTTGTCATCTGATTCTGAATAGTAATCGGGATTGGACGTAAAAAGAGAGTCTAAATCATTTCTATGAATACGGTATAGAAACAACGTGCTGGACTTGTTATAAGGATTCTCAACTTTCCCACAAATTTCACCTCCTGCAATTTCACTTCCAGTACTGAATGCAAGTTGATATGTCTGATCCAATTTATTCTTGTGTTCATCCATTAGATCCCGACTGATTGTAATAATATAAGTCTGATCATTGTCGAGATTATCTGGGAAAGTTACAGTCGCTTTTTCACGTTTTAACTGAATATCGAGGGGTACATCCATAACAGGAGCAATTCGAAATGCTTTATCAAGTGTGGATTCATCTAACCGTTCAGAAAACGTTAATACTACCGAATAATTGCTTGTGATATTCGTGGTCCCTGATGGAGGATCTACAGACAAAAGGGATGGGGGAGTTATATCCTTCGGACCTCCCGATGGAGGTGAAACAGCAGCACATCCAATAAGAAGTAACAGAACAGAAGTACGGAAGATTTTATTCATAAACCTGATGTTTGATACCATAAAAAGTTAAAACGGGGATAAGTCATAAGGAATTTGTTTATTGTACTCAATTGATTCAATTGATGCAGGAGAAACTTCTATGCTTTCTCCAAGGCTTGTTCAAGATCAGCTACGATATCATCAGGATCTTCAATTCCAACAGAGATTCTCACTATCCCATCGGTGAGACCCCGAGCATATCTCTCTTCTTTCGGGACTTCTACGTGCGTCATAGTAGCAGGGTGTGTAATCATAGTTTCAACTGCTCCCAAACTCTCGGCAAGGGAACATAACTTCACACTGTTCATAAGAGTCCGTCCAGCTGACAGTCCACCGGTCAATTCAAAGGTAATCATCCCGCTGAAACCGGACATCTGTTTCTTTGCTATATGGTGTTGTGGATGTGATAGCAGTCCCGGATAAAACACACTCTGAACTTTGGGATGAGCTTCTAAAAATTCAGCTACAATTCTGGCATTAGCATCGTGTCGGGGCATCCGCAGATGAAGAGTCTTTACTCCCAAAAGTGTCAACCAACAATCAAAAGGACTGGGAACCGCACCGATGGACTTCTGAACAAAACTAATCGTTTCGTGGATATCTTCACGATTAGTAATTACAATACCGCCGATAAGTTGATTATGCCCGCTGAGATACTTTGTGGTACTGTGAACCACAATGTCTGCACCAAATTCCAGAGGTTTTAAGAATACAGGTGTTGCAAATGTCGAATCAACGACATAATACAATTCATATTCCCTCGCAATTTTTTCCATATCCGCAAGATCCGTAACTTTTAAAAGTGGATTCGTGGGAGTTTCAATCCAGAGCATTTTTGTATTTTTCTTAATAGCCCTTTTTACCTCTTCGGAATCAGAAGAATTAACATAAGTGAATTCGAACTTATAATTCTGAAGTATTTGATTAAATAGACGGGAAACACCTCCATACACATCATCTGAACAGACCACATTGTCTCCCGGTTTCAGCAGTTTTAAACAACTGTCTACTGCTGACATCCCGCTGGCAAAACAGATACCATATTTACCCCCTTCAATCTCAGCCAAATTGTGCTCAAGAATCTGTCGGGTGGGATTGGCTGAACGGCTGTAGTCAAATCCTTTGTCTTTTCCCACTTCCTCCAGAACATAAGTGCTGGTCTGGTAAATTGGGGGAACAATCGCTCCAGTTGTCGGGTCTGGTGTTATTCCGCCACGAACTACTTTTGTATCAAATTTCATTGTTATCTCCTATTTTTGCCACTAAGGCTCTAAGGCACAAAGATATTTCAAATACTTAACCCATTGTGCTAGTTAATCATCATGTTTATGTTTTATTTTTTTAAAAATACTACTGATTTTGTCACAATGATATTAATTATTTATGAATTCCCAATCTCCTCTCCCTTGATGGGAGAGGGTGATAAAAAAAGATTATATTCACCCTCCCTTTAATTCCCTCCCATCGAGGAAGGGAAGTGTAATAGTCGTCATCAAGTAAAATTGTCAAAATAGCTCAACGGATAATACTTACTAATAAAATATGGGGATTACGCCAAACAAACATAAACAATTCTTTCAATTCTCTCAGGTATATGTTTAGAAATTATAATACTCCTTTGTGCTTAGTCTTACCCTGTTGAATCTCTTTTTAGCTCTTTATTCAACTGGGGTCTTGGTGGCATTAATCTAAAAACCCCTTTTCCTTCATCCAATCATCATCTACAAATTTAGTGAGATAGTTTCGAATAGAATCTGGCAAAATTACAACACACTTTTCCCCTTTTTTCAATCGGGGAGCTACCTGAAGTGCTGCCCAAACAGCTGAACCTGACGAACCACCCACCAGCAATCCTTCTTCGCGAATTAGGCGCCTTGCCATCAGAAATGAATCTTTATCACTCACCTTTACATATTCATCCACCATTGAATTATCCAGAACATCCGGGAAAAAGTCGTATCCAATTCCTTCCACATGATATGGAAAAATTTCGTCGCCACCGCCCAGGATAGAGCCAAACGGATCCGCCCCAACAATGGTAATATCAGGAATAGCCTCTTTTAATCGTTTTGCCACACCAGTAACAGTTCCTCCGGTTCCAACTCCGATTACAACCATCTTCAAATCGGTACCAAAATCTTTTACAATCTCCTCTCCGGTACCAAAATAATGAGCATCGGGATTGTCTGGATTAGAATATTGGTCCAAAATGTGTGAATTGGGTATTTCCTTATTCAAGCGTTTAGCTACACTGATGTAACTATCTGGGGCATCCCATGCCGCTTCAGTAGGGGTACGGATAATTTCTACTCCAAGAGCTGTGAGGACAACCTCCTTTTCTTTGCTCATCTTTTCCGGCATTGTAATTATCATACGGTATCCTTTCACTGCTGCTGCCAATGCCAGACCAATTCCCGTATTTCCAGACGTGGGTTCAATGAGAGTATCACCCGGTTTGATTCGACCCTCCTTCTCAGCTTCCTCCACCATCCTGACCCCAATACGATCCTTAAGAGAACCTCCAATATTGAGAAATTCACATTTTCCATAAAGCTCACAATCCAGATCAGCTCCAATATGAGCAAACTTAACAACAGGTGTGTTTCCCACCGCTCCAAGAATATTTTCTGTTATCATTTTTCTCCCTTTTCTTTGTTCAAAAGTTTCGAAGAATCCTGGTGAGAGGCGTTTATTACCAACATTGCGGATTTATTTTAATAAAGCAGGGTTATTGAACTCAAAAATCACCTACCACGACAAGAGAAGCGATTAAATGATATAAAAAAGTAAATCTATTGATAACAGTGTCACTACTCAAAAAGTGCCTCCCTGGTTGTGGTTAGATGGAGTTGCTGGTTAATTTTTTACGTTATGTAATGTATGCTTTTTAGTCAGAATTTATTCTACATATTCTGCTATCTTCATATCAGTTTTGATTAAATCATTAACAACCTTGGAGATATCAGAATTTTTCTTTTCAGCAATGTTTTCGACAAAAGAGAGGGTTTTGGGCTCAAGATAAATAGGATAGTTAAGTCTTGCTTTTTCATTATAGAATTTACCTTTCTTCCCTTTTGAAAAATCATATTCTTTTTTCATCTCACAAATCCTTATATTGTATTTTCTCACTTTTTGTTGCTTTACGGCTTGAAATTATTCGAATTGTAACATTATTGCTCAAATGTTTGATTAACAACCAGCAAATGACCATTTGAGGTTATTCCTAAAGTAATCCACCTGTCTTCATCTCCACTATGTTCATCATCATATATTGATATTGCTCTTGGGTCTTTAAATATCGTTGTAGCAAGTTCAAATCTGACTTTGTGCTTTGTTCTATTTGTTTTTGCTTTCTTTGGGTCCCACTCAAAATTATGTTGCAAATCTCATCTCCATGTCTGTTTTACCATGATTTATGCTCTAAAATTTGAATTTATCAATACCTTTGTCAGTTTTATAAAACTAACAAATAAGGTGAGGTGCCCCGAAAACATTCGAGGTCACCTCCAGCGGAGGTTGTACGGCGTAACATTATCGTTTCAACAACTAATATCCCAAAAGCCAATTAGCTACCAACGTTTACCGTATAAGGATCATTTTCCTACTTTCTGTAAATCGTTTACTTGTTTCAAGTGAAAATGTACTGATTTCGTAAATGTAAATACCCGATGGAACATGTCTATCTGAATTGTCAGTGCCATCCCACTCCATATTAATGAATCCAAATTGAATTTTTCCTCCAACAAGCGTCTTTACTTTTTCACCAAGCAAATTGTAAATAGATAAAGTAACAACACTTGGTTCTGGTAAATCATATTTTATTTGGGTAACAGGATTGAAAGGATTCGGATAGTTATAGTGTAACCAGTAAGTATCTGGTATATTTCTGTTTACAACCTGTTTCCACTGAATCCAGCTCTGACCTTTTGTAGAACGTGAATTCGACGGAGGTGACTCATTTTGAAAATTATCTACTGCTTTTACCCAATATTCAGCAAAATCAAATGGTGGTTTGCCACCAATAGTAAACGATTGATCAAGGTAGGTTGTATCTATAGTAACATAGATAAATGTATCAACCTGACAGGGGAAACAATTGATATTCAGCTCCTTATATATTTGATATTCCATTAAATCAGGTTCAGAATTTGCATACCATCTCAATCTCGGTTTTCCACCTTCATTTGTTAAAGTCAAGTTTTGAGGGGCTGCAGGCGGATCAGGATCACCAATACCTCGGTCACCAAATACATCTTTAATTGTATATTGGTTTTGACCTTGGTAAAAGTTTATATCAGCCTGTAGAATCCCCTCTCTTCCGCCTTCAAAAGTAGCATTGCCATTAACATACTCTAACCCTTGGTAAACCATAAAATCAGTAACAGTATTTCCCAGCAATTCACGTAGGTCCCATAGAGAGCCAGACCAGATCATACTGTTAGCGTGTTGGCCACCATCATAATTCAACCACCCATTTATTGTATCACACCATGCATAATGTACAGCCCCATAATTATCGTTATGGAAATAAGTCTTGTCATTGTCTACAATTCTCAAATCACCTGTATCACTGCACTTGGTTACCCATTCACCAATCCTATAGTCGTTTGTATATGATGCTGCAAAGTAATCAGAGTACCCTTCATTCATAGCTTTAGTTTGACCTGAATATCCTAATCCAATTTAATCACTCACTGCGTGGGTGTATTCATGGTAGGCGATATCATCTTTTTTAGCTAAATCCCAAAAAATAATATCCCCCATACCAAAGCTTAGATTACCTGTTGAGGGAGAATAACCTGCACCATCCCCGTTTGGTATACGGACAGTAGCCTCAATTTGTCTACCAATACCAACAAAGCCGATGCTGGGTAGGTATTCATACGCATATTTATCTATGTACCAGTAGACATTAGCTTCATCAAAATGTGTTGTATCTGTTTCCGTGTAGGTCGGCGGTGTATACCGAAAGTCGCTAGCTTCGCTGTAGGCTTCGTCACCCTGGTAATTAAGGGTTTTTACATAGGTACCATCAAGGTAATATCCAGGACCAAGTAATCTTGGGATTGTAACTTCAGTAAGTGTGCTATTCTCCGGGTCGAAGGGATAGACGTTACCAATACCATCGGTATGAATGAGTATATCCTCATAAGCGATCACCTCTCCAAAAGTTGCATCCACAAAACAGCGCCAGATTGCGTAAGGCTCGTTGGGCAGGAGCACCTTCCAGACCAGCAAGAACAGTCCTCCAGTCGGATAGACTACCAGTTCAGTCGAAGCCGGACTGCTTAAGGGACCTTGAATTGTCACTAGAGAGGTTGCGTAATCAATGGCCTGGGCATCAGTTAGAGATGGAGATACACCCACCTGTATTTCTGGAAAGTATCTTCCGTTAGCCATCTGAACCCGGTTATCGGACCCAATATGAACAGCATATTCTCCACCATACACTGGCACCCCGTTGTAATTCTGCCCGAATTTAATATGGGTAACTCCGTGGCTTTCTCGAATCTGCTTAACAACAAGGTCCGCTAGGTCATCTCTCATGTTAAAAATAGCTCGATTATCAATGAGAAAACTCCGCGCTACATTCACGGTGTTGCCAAAATAGGAGGTAGTCTTATGACCGTAAAGAGAAGCTGGCGTGCTGGTATCCTCATCCCACCGGATAGTCCAATTATTCCCGTAATTGCTATTGAACTGCTCCCAAGCAATAATCTGAGCGGGATTGGGAGTTACCTGGCTCCAAAGAAAAGTGCGGGTAATGATTGCTAAAAACATAGTGGTTAACAACCCCTACGGATTCCACAGTTTTTCTTTTCTACTAGTGTCATGTTAAGTCACAATTGACGGATAAAGTCTTTTGAGTTTAATCCGA
>CAZVFT010000075.1:0-12042 GCA_964626495.1 uncultured bacterium | reverse complement strand
GTACCCAGTAGAGGATTCGAACCCCTATCTCATGGTCCGTAGCCACGTGTTCTATCCATTGAACTAACTGGGCAATCTTTTGTGTTGCTGGGGAGGAAGGAGTTGAACCTTCACTTACGGAACCAGAATCCGCTGTCCTACCATTAGACGACTCCCCAAATTTCCTTAAAGCGTGTAAAAGACATCTATTTATTGTGTCTATGTTAAACATACATAAAAATTTAACATTTTCATATCTTCGCTACAAAAACTTTCGTCGGAAGTTCCCTAATCAAAAAAAGGCCTTTAAAAAAGCCTTTCTTTTTTAGCAATGTCTTTTATTTTCTATTTCAACAAGATTGCCTTTTTTATCTGAACGGTCCCCGGTGTATCCATCCGAATAAAATAGACACCTGATGCATAACGGTCAGCATTCCATTGGTAATTGTGATACCCAGCAGCAAGATACTCATTATTTATTAGCGACTCGACCTTCTGTCCGATATGATTGTAGAGTTCAATGGTAACTGTTGATTCAAAGGGAAGGCTAAATCTGATGGTTGTCACAGGATTAAACGGATTTGGGTAATTGTCATACAATGTGATTTCTTTGGGAATTCCAATATTCATAAAATGTTCATCAAATGTACTCAGTACATCCTGGACAAATATTTCGACAGTATCAGGAATTGACATACTTCCCATATCATCAATAACATATAACACAAAGATAAATGATGTGTCTGCTGATACTTCGGGGGCTATAAATGATGGTGTTGGAGATAATTCATCATCTAAAGTTATCCCTGATGGATAATCCCAAATATATTCAATAATAATTCCATCAGGATCATATGAGTCTGTACCATCAAGGGTAACGGTATCGCCCTCGTTCACAAATTGATCAGAACCAGCATTTGCTATTGGAGGTAAGTTAGTAGATGGAAGATCCGGCAGTGAAACTTTCGTCCCCTGTAAAATTTCCTTTGTCCCAAGATCCTGAATAAATGCAACAAATTCACAATGTTCACTATTCCACGATGAATTAAGACTGAACGTAAGTTCAACAATATTAGTATCACCTTGAGAAAAATCTAATCCCGTTCCATACTGGTCGGGAACCATCAACCTTTCGACAAAATTCAATTCCGTTTGCCCTTGCCAATTATACTGAATTTCACTCTCGGTTAATGTAAAATGAAGAACCATATCTGTACTTGTTGTAGGTGCGACTTTCTCAACAGTTACTTCAACAGTGTAGTCCAACCCTTCATTATCACCAGCTATACTAATGATAAATGAGGATAAAACTGATTTTCTAATGTTATAATATCCTAAATATGCATTATAAACAGATTGTGACCATCCTGTCGATCCACCTACATAAGAATAAACACCATCAAAAAATGCAGTCGGGAATCCAGTAATGCCATAATAGCCAATACGCCAGTTTGAATATGTATTGGCAAAGGAATCACCATTATGATATTCAATAACCGCTACATCATAGCCATTTTCTACAAGCGCGTCCGCTGCCAGTGCAGCTCCTGGACAATACTGACACCAGGTACCCGTTCCTATCTCTAAGATGACCATATCTCTTTCTACTTCGTCTGCTACCGTAAATGATATTGGCAAGATTAATAATAAAATGAATAATATCCTTTTCATTGCATTCTCCTTGAATCTTATTGATGTTAAAAATAACCTAATTTTATCGCTAAAAGCAATATACCTTAAAATAAAGATGTAAGAGTCAGTTTAAATCCATCATCGAATGGTTCAATGGTACGACAAATACCATTACTGCAGAGTAACCCACCTTGTTGGGATCCATACATCAGTGAAAGACGATGGGTTGGTGTAATATTATAAACGAATTCAAGTGAAATCCACTTATTATCGATATTAATAATCTTACCCAAAATATCTTCCAACGGATTTATTACATTTTTCCCATCTGTTGCACCTTGTTCCTCAACTGAGATACCATCTATGATCAAAGATAATGACCAATTGGGTGATTTGCCAATTCCTAAACTAAAAAATGTATTAATTTGAAAATCCTCAGGTTTGTCTTCGTCATCATTAAAAACTGAGACCAAACTATCTACTAATATTTCGTCATTCTTCTCTTCATAAACCCAATAGCCCTTTTTCAACTTTTGATACTCCGCTTTTATTTCAAAACTCCAGCCATTGGAAAAAACATATTCAAATGATGTTGGAATTGTAATAGCTTCAATGAGTTCATACCGAATAATTTTTGTCGAATCTGTGACGATATTCCAACTAACATCAGGGATATCTTTTGTATATCCAATGCCCACACGATGGTGCAATCTATTGGAAAAATTATATCCCTCTTCTTCCAAGTAAAGTTCCTCAAAGGGATTGCCTGCCGGGTCAGAATGAGGTAGAAATCCCTTATATGATTTTTTTGTCCATTGATATTCTTCAGGTTGTTCCCAGATGTTTGTTCTGCTGGAGCGGGCATAGTGAATCAATAAAGTAAACCAGTCTTTGATAGATCCAACGGTTTCAATCTGATATCCAACTTCATTGTTGAAATCAACCTGATGAATAATCCGACTTAACAGTCTTGTAGAATGCTCACGAATCCCAATTGGGGATTGCTGGAAATCTATTACTCCGCCATAATTATCTACAAAATCCCACCTGACATCAGGTGCAAGATTTATATAATTATAATTCTTATAGTCAATTGAAAATGACCAGGCTCCGGGGTATAGATTTATGTTTCCATAAAAGCCCCGTCCACGGTTTACTAACGAGTCAAGCTGATCTATACCAACATTATATTTATGAAGTGTATTTTTATCTGCATACTCGCTATAGATATCAAAAAAGGTACTAAAATACTCAAATCGTACACCATGAAGCCGATGGACAAGTTCTATGGTATCTGGCATGAAGAATTGATTAAATGTAATGGGGTGATTCTCGCGGGATTGTAAAAAGGAAAACCCTAATGTAGCATTTTTAACATATACCTCTGCATCGGATCCAAATACGTTATGATGAACCTTATAACTCGGAACGCGTGTGTCAAAACCTTTCATTTTCCAAATATCGGTTTTACCCCCAAGAAATTGACCCCGGAATCGATCGGTTTGATAAACAAAGGTTAAACCAGTAAGTTTATTGTTTAAATCTACTGCTTGATCATCAACCTGATTTAACACCAATCCCCGCCCCCAAATTTCATATATGTCCCCGATTCCTAATCTTATAGGTCCTTTTTGATAATCGAGACGGATATTCCTTAATCCACTAAAAGATCTCCCAATTTCTGGTGGGTCGCTGAATTCAAATTGAATCCAGTTGAAAAAATTACCAAACTGGAGATTTGTGTTAACAATTGTTTCAGAATAACCAAATCTATTTTTGCTCTCACCATACCTAAGCTGAGCATCACCTGAGAACGAAATCTGTCCAAATGAAACTTCAACAAATAGAGCGATATAAAGACAATGAATTAGATTTTTCATGAAGGGATTTCTAGCCTGCATTATTCACCACGAAAGGCACAAAAATCACAAAAGACTAATATTAAGAGGGTTACGGTATTGAATTACGTTATTTTTCGAAAAATAATTTCTCACTTCAATTCCTCTATCTTCAATAATATTCGTGGTTATTCGAGTAATTCGTGGACTGGTGAATTAATCGGGTTAGGTCTATAGATTATTTAGCAGGAGTAACGTCAGTCTCCAGCGCTTGAATAATCTGATGTTCTATTTCGATCTCATCACCAGGAATATAACCCTGGTGCCGCCAGATAATCTGACCATTCTGAGCTATTAACATCGTAGTGGGTAATAACTTTGCATTCAATTTCTGAGCAATCTGTTGATTAGGGTCTAAAGCCACTAAAAAGGTGTATTTTTTTGAACGGATGTGAGCTCTAACCTTTGATAGACTTTTGGGGGAATCCTGATTGATGGTCAATATCGTAAAGCCCTTGTCACTGTACTTTTGGTGAAGTTCATTTAAATACCTCATCTCCTTCAGACAGGGTAAACACCAGAGCGCCCAAAAATCAACCAAAACAGGTCCTTTGACAAGCAGCGAATCCATTGAATCATTTTTACCATCTATCATTTTGAAGGAGAAATTTGGAATCTTATTGATCTGGGAAAAACAGAGCGTAACGAGTAAAAAGGTAGTAAGTAAATAACGTTTCATAATGAGTTTATTCTGAAAAGGTCAAATTGCTATAAATTCTTATATAAATGAAAATACTAGCCCCGTCCTGCTTGACCTGTGAAATCTTTGTTTTCATTTCACCGGGTTAGGGCGGGGTTAAGGTTGAAAAAAAACATTTGAGGGGTTTTAACCCCTTTCCGGAGTCTACTCATAATATCTTCCCCAGAAAATCTGTAAGCTTGTGTTCCGGGATAAATTCTACAGTGACTTTAGAATAGTTTGCCACTTCGTTAAGTAAAAGTTCAATCTGGTATTTAGCATCAATATCTACTGATTCCATAGTGACTTGCAATGACATCCCGCTGACTGTGAAGACAATCAATGGTGAAAATATCTTTTCCGCAAAAAACTGAACTTTATCCGAAGATCGACTGTACCAGGACGGATCCCCTGTATCCACAATGACTGTTTTTATCTGACCAGTGATATTAAAGATTTGAATAACCGGTACAATCCTATACTCACCAAGACTAATTCGTTCTTGTAAATCTGGAGTAAGTGCATATTTTTTTCGTGAGAATTCTAAAGTGGTCAGAGATCCATCTTCTCTTATAGCCGTATAGGGGACAGATGTCAGTAAATCATTGATCAGGTTCTTACGGAGGAAATATTTCACGGGAAGGGTTAACAGGATTTTTTTCGACTTTTTATCAAGTAATTCTATTCCGGGTTTTTGAATCTCCACCTGGTATGGATTGTTAGAAATAATGGAGATAATGCTCCCAAGCAAGGAAACATCTTCAAAAGAAGGTTTCTCAAAAACACCTGATTCAGTGAATGTAAATTCTCTGGTGAATTTATTCCCCGGTTCCGTGGGCTCTTCCGGCACTCCACGTGTACCAATATAAACATCCATTGCACTTTCCAGATCTTCCAGAGCAGACGACATAGACACGTTTAATTCCTTTGTGTACTCCTGGAATTCAGCTGTTTTAACTGCCTCAGCTTCTTCTCTCATAGGTGGCGGTTTTGGGTAATATCCTGTTAAAAGAATACCAATATTTTCTGCTAAGCTATTACTGAGATCTGCGATAGCATCCATTCGACCAATGACGTTGGTTCGCCCTAATTCCTCCCAATTGGCAATATTTATCCCTTGAATATTTACGGTTATCTGATTTAAATCACGAACGAAATTCCCCATAATTAAAATATTATTTGTTCCAGTTTTTTGTCGTAAAAGGATGGATTTATCTTGAAGTATCGCTTCCAGTTTTTCCTTATCGTGAACTGTGATACCAAAAACGTCACTAAAATTTTGATCTAACATATCTACAAATCCTTGACTGAGCCACCCAACTGATGGATCAGATTTGAGATTGTCAAATTCCAAGATATAAAGATAAAGTTCACTGCTTACAGCTCCCACTTCGCAAGGCGAAAGAAATATGCCAGCAGTAAAAAACATCATTAGAATTTTATTGAATGTACGTTTCACAACAACAGAATATATTAGGTTTACAATAAAGTTACAACGGTATTTTCACGATTTTCAGGAATCTGACTACCTTGATCCGAAATTCCCATTTTTTTACTTCGAAATTTTGTTTGAAACATTCTTTGGTTTATTCCCTGAGTGTAATGATCTTTCAATCTTAGCCCAGGTATCCCGCAATGATACTGTTCGATTAAATATTAACACTCCCTCAGCTGAATCTATATGATCAACATAAAAATATCCAACCCTCTCGAATTGAAAATGATCTCCCTTTTTTGCGTTCACGAGACTTGGTTCCAGCAAGGCTGAGGTCAGGATTTTCAGGGAATCTGGATTCAAGGCATCTTTGAAATCAACCTCACCTTTCCGACTAAGAGGATCAGGAAATTTGAATAACCGATCATATAAACGTATCTCAGCATTTATGGCGTGCTCTGCTGATACCCAGTGGATGGTTCCTCTCACCTTGCGACCGTCGGGAGTGTATCCGCCTCGGGATTCGGGATCGTAGGTGCAATGGATTTCAGTGATTTTACCAGTAGTATCATTTTTTACAATATCAACGCAGGTGATGTAATATGCGTATCTCAGTCGGACCTCCCGACCGGGCGCCAGACGGAAATACTTTTTTGGGGGATCCTCACGAAAATCGCTTTGATCAATATAAAGAATTTTTGAAAAAGGCACCTTCCTCGTTCCCATATTAGAATCTTCCGGATTGTTTATAGCATCTAATTCCTCCTCCTGCCCCTCAGGATAATTATCAATAACTACTTTCAGGGGATTCAACACTGCCATCACCCGTGGAGCACATTTGTTTAAGTCCTCACGAATACTGTATTCAAGACGTCCTACATCAACAGTACCTTCCCGTTTTGCCACACCAACCCGATCCACAAAATTGCGGATGGATTCAGGCGTATAACCCCGTCGTCTCAAACCTGAAATGGTTGGCATTCTCGGATCGTCCCATCCGTTGACGTATCCACCTTCCACCAATTGCAGAAGTTTCCGTTTACTCATCACAGTATAACTCAGATTCAGTCGGGCAAATTCAGTTTGTTGGGAGCGATATACACCAAGTTCCATAAGAAACCAGTCATAAAGGGGACGATGATCCTCAAACTCCAATGTACATAGAGAATGAGTAATACGTTCAATGGAATCCTCCAGACCGTGAGCCCAGTCGTAAGTGGGATAGATGCACCAGGTGTCCCCTGTTCTGGGATGGGATGCGTGTAAAATCCGGTAGATAACTGGGTCTCTCATATTCATATTGGAAGCAGCCATGTCGATCTTTGCCCGGAGGACGCGGGAGCCATTCGGAAATTCTCCGACTTTCATCCTCTTAAAAAGATCCAGATTTTCCTCCACTGAACGATTCCGGTATGGACTTTCTTTACCGGGTTTCGTGAGTGTTCCTCGATATTGTCGAATCTCGTCTGCACTCAAGTCGTCAACATAAGCTTTTCCTGCTTCAATAAGCTGGATAGCATAATCGTACATTTGCTGGAAATAATCCGACGCATAATAGAGTCGGTCTTCCCAGTCATATCCAAGCCATCGGACATCCTCAATAATAGAATTAATGTACTCTTCTTCTTCCTTGATGGGGTTTGTATCATCAAACCGGAGATTGCATAAACCACCATATTTTTCTGCTATATTAAAACTCAGACAAATAGCTTTTGCATGTCCGATGTGAAGGTACCCGTTAGGTTCAGGAGGAAATCGCGTATGTACCCGACCACCCCATTTCCCTGTTTTCAGGTCGTCTTCAACAATTTCCTCGATGAAATTTCTAGCTGAGTTTTCTGATGTTTTCATTTAACACTTGACATTTATTGAATCAATTTGCGCTAAACTAAGATTCAACCGAGATTGGTAATTTTTCCAGTGCTGTCTTTAATCGTCTAAGACAGGCTACCTTCCCCAGCATCTCCATCAATAAAAATAGTGATGGTCCATGGGGTACACCACTCAGCGCTAGCCGAACAGGATGAATCAATTTACTGGGACTTACCCCCTGCTCTTCGCAAAATTCCCTTAATTCAGACTCCAGCATTCCTTCACTCCATTCTTCCATTATTTCCAACCTCGCCACAAAATCTTGCACCAAAATATTCACCCAGTCATCTTTCCACCGTTTCCGAGTCGTTTTAAGATCGTAAGAAGTTGGATCATCAAAGAAAAATTTAGAGTGAGTTATAATTTCCGATAGGGTCTTTAATCGATTTTTCTGGATATCCATAATCTTCAATAAATAGTCTTCGTTCTCTTCTTTCCTCCATTCGGGAAATAGCTCACGCATTCTCGATAGAAGAGCCTTAGCCGGCATTTGAACCATATGTTGACCACTAACCCAGTTAAGCTTTTTTTCATCGTAAACTGCTGCCTTTTTCTGAACTTGCTGTAGATGAAATTTTTCCACCAGTTCATCCAAGGTAAATATCTCCTGTTCCGTATCAGGGTTCCATCCAAGGAAAGCAAGGTAATTCAGCAATGCTTGAGGGAGATAACCCAGCTGTCTATACGCTTGAATTCCCACCGCACTATGACGCTTGCTGAGTCTCCGTTTATCAGGACCGAGAATCATAGGAAGATGCGCAAATTTCGGGATGTCCAATCCAAGAGCTTTATAAATTAAAATTTGTTTCGGTGTATTGGTGAGGTGATCATCACCACGGATGACGTGAGTAATCCCCATAAAATGATCATCCACAACAACCACCAGATTGTAGGTTGGACTACCATCCGACCTTGCAATGATAAAAGAATCAATTTCACTATTTTTCACCCGGATATTTCCATATATCCGATCCTTAAAAGAGGTCACTCCTCTTGGGATTTTTAACCGTACGGCAAACGGTTCCCCCTGATTCAGTCGTTGTTTCTGCTCCTCAAGTGATAGATTCTTGCAGGTCCCTGGATAACGATAATCCCGACCTTCTTTTGGTGCCTGTTTTCGATCTTTCTCTAACTTTTCTGGTGAACAAAAACAACGAAATGCTTTCCCCGTTTCCAGCAGTTTCCGAACGGCAGTTTTGTAGTCAGCTAATCGTTGAGACTGGAAAACAACGGGTCCATCCCACTGAAGTCCAAGCCACTTGAGGGAATCACAGATTTGTTCCTCATATTCTTTCCGGGAACGGACTGGATCGGTATCTTCAATCCTGAGAAAAATATTCCCTTTATGATGTTTCGCAAAAAGCCAGTTGAAGAGGGCTGTTCGTGCTCCACCAAGATGAAGTTCACCCGTTGGGGATGGTGCAAATCGAATTCGTACTGGTTTCATAACAGATGTAAAGTTAACAGTTCTGCAGAGGAAAAGGAATTATATAATTTTGGTTCTTCACCAACCAGTCAAGAGCCTGATAAACCTGTCGGGCACCTGACCGATCTATTAAAAGCCGGATAGATCCGCTAAGATCCGGTCATGTTTAAGTCAATCGTCAATTGTCTTCATCATTTATTCTCACACCAAAACACACAGCTGCGGGACCCAGAGTACACGGAGAAGCACAGAGCAATAGCTGACTCCCCTACCCCTCCTCAGCACCTATATTTAATTGCCGCCTTAGAAAAAGTGAGGAAAAAAGTAACAACCGTCACTGATCCAGGAACTGGTCCCATGCTTAGCATTTGACGGGGTGACGGTAATAGATAAAAACGTAATACGTAATTATGTAAATATTTAAACTATCATCCGTTGGTAATCCGGCGCTTCAGCGAGATCTTTGTATATCATATATGGGATAGGGGTTGCAATTAGCGTGCCTGCCAGTTACAGAATTTTTTCTCTGCCTGCCTAATAGGGAAGAATGACCGTATCGGGGTGTACTCTGCCTGCCTTGCCTGTCCCGCCCGCCTGACATCTTTCGGGCAGGCCCGCTTGCTCCCGAATAGCGGGCAGGTAGTGAGGAACGAACGTATCGGGGTGGGATGTGTAGCATATCCCACTGGGGTGGCTAAAAGGGATTTTACCCTTCAGGGTTTTAAAAGCAGTTGAGTTATCAGCTTACTTCTTTTAAAAGGCTAAAGCCTAAAATCCATTTAAAAACGTAAATACGTGAATATGCGTCGAAGACATCTCCCTGAGATAAAACGTATCCGTTGGTAGATCAAGGAATGAGATTATAGGGTATAAAGGTATAGGATATAGAGGGTAAAGTAAGTATGACATTATTGATTTATTTTCATTGTCAGAACCATGATTTTCTAGATTTGCTTGATTTCCTTTATTTTTCCCTTAATTTGTACATCATGTAAATCAAGATAATCGAGCGAATCAAGGTTCAGACATTTTCTTCATAATACAAACCCACCGTCACCCCATCAAATGTCATGCAAGCAGTTTTCTTTTCTAAACGCCTGTACCGTAGGATTTCTTAACGCACGTAACTGCAATGCCGAAAAACTTCTTGTAGTCTTGTCAATTCACCGGACAACGGTGTTTAGTGCCGCCTTGATAAAATTCAACAATAGGATCGAGGTGTTTTAAGGAAAAGAAGAAATTAGCCTCGGCGTAGTCCTAGCCGTTCCGGCAACGGCTCAGCCCGTTGGGCGTTACACCCAGAGGGAGAGGCCCTATGGCGAGTCCTGTTCGAACCGACAACAGGAGGTAAGTTTAATTTCTTCCCGAAAAATGCCGAAGATCCGTTTAATTTTATCACAGCGGCTGTTCTTTTGGTCCTTTTCTTGCGTCAAGAAAAGGACAATGAAATTATGTCTGATTCATTAGAGACGTAAGATGCTGCTCAAGAAAGTGAAATCCACTTGCTCGATAATATTCCCGAATATCCGCTGGCAGGAGTGATCCAAGTTTCACTGTATAATCTTTCCGTGAAAATCCCTGTATAACCTTGAGTACCTTTTTTTGAACTTTGCTATCTCCTGAAAAAGAAATCCCGCGACGAAGTAAAAATTCAATATCAAAAGCATCTCTCACTTCTCTCCGATCAATTAAGGCTTCCACTTTGTTTTTCATCATTCTGTCAAGACTCAGACTGTTCACCAAAACTTGAATAGTAGAAAAAGGAGAAAACGCAATCACCTGTTTTATTTCAGAAAATGTTTTTCTTTTGTTGATTTCAATCTTTAAACGGCGAGGATAACGGTCATGGGTTAATTCAAACAACAGGGTATTAAACTTATCCTGACTATCTGTAATAACATAATTTCTACGCAGAATTTCTAACATTTTCTCGAAAAATTTACCTGTCTCAAAATCAGCTTTCTTCACCGCTTTTTCTGAAAAGTAAAAATCGAGATCGCCTGAATAACGATTCATATTGTAACAGAGACGGAGCATCGTTCCACCAGCAAATACAAGACTATCCAACATTCTGGAACTGTTAAGATACTGGAGAATTTCCATTTCAAACTGTTCATGTACCTCAAATATTTTCATAACTACTCCATAACTTTTTCGTCCTTTGTGGATAATTTTTTAATAAATACGCTACTTCATCTTTATTTATCTTTGACATATCCAGAGCGTATTTATCCAGACTGTAACGTCCAAAAGATGTCAGATAAAGTGCATCTAACAGAGTCTTCTCTGGTGTGGCGATGAAAAACCGGTTTACTTTCTTGAATTCACCATAAAATTCTCTTTTTATCTTGATGTAGGAAAATTCCGTTGTCAGTATTCTTCTAGAAAAGGACCGCTGTACTGAAACTGATTCAACAAATTCCTGCTGAATTTGAGTGGTAATACCATAATAGGATAATGCCGTTGTCAGAGAAATGTACGATGGTACCTGTATACGATTGGCAATTTCGAAAATTTCCTCTTCGCTGGTATTATCCCATTTTTCCTTCAGGATATACTGATTCCGCTTAAGTCGAACCAGAAGTCCATTTTGAACATACCGGCTGCAGAGGACTCGCGCCGACTCAGGTTTGATCCCTAACAATTCGGCTAACTCCTCATAAGTAAAAACGAGAGATTTTACAGCTCTTATTCGATTGTACTTCATAGTCGAATATAGATAATTAATAGTATTGTTAACAAGTTATATTTAGTAAAACATACTTACGAAGGTTTTGAATGCTCACAAGGCTGTGCTGGTTGAGGTTATACCCCTCTCAGAACAGTTGATGGTGAAACCTTGCAAATATTGATCTAACCTGGTTAATTAACTGGCTGTTAACGCAAAGTTCCTGATGAATCGGGACAAAGAAATAATCAGTCAGAAGCCTGACTGGTTTAGTCAAGAGCCTGACAAGTCCGTCAAAGGCAGGACGAGTTAAGATAAAGAAATCTCAACCGTTCCGCAGGAGATCCTCTGGATCAGAGAATGTTAAAAGGTCTGTGATAGAAGTTGATATAAAAAATGGTTCTTCACAATATCCCGTACCTGAATGATCCGTCAAAGGCCGAACAGGCACAG
>CAZVFT010000074.1:0-12261 GCA_964626495.1 uncultured bacterium | reverse complement strand
TAATTAATCTCATTAATTAGCCACGAAGAATGTCTGCCCCACCTATTTGTTGTTGGCGGGCAAGAAGAAAAAATTAATTCTAGCAATATTAACTGTAAAATTATAATCAAAAACAGTTGTTCTGCTATCTTCTTATTTTATTTTTCAATATTTAGTGTCTCTTCGTGATCTTAGTGGCGAATTATTCACTTAGTAATCTGAATCCCAACCTTTATTAATAAAAAAATCTCCTGTCCCAATCTTAGAAAATATTATAAGTTTGTCTAATGAGAATCTGTGTGGTAAAAATACAAATATTTATTCTGAATTAAAGTATTTTAATGATGTATTTAATATATTGGCAAATTTTAAATGAAGCATCTATATTTTCACCCTTAAATTAATTGGATAAAATACAAACTTATTGCCGGGGTGGCGGAATAGGTAGACGCGTTGGTCTCAAAAACCAATCTCCTTAGGGAGGTGAGGGTTCGAGCCCCTCTCCCGGTACTTTTTCTCATTTCACTTCTATAGAATTAAAAACTTCCATATTACAGCAGAGTAATTATGCCAAATAATTATTATTAATTCCATTGAATGTGCCTTAGTTGGACCGAGAAATGTGTTTGAAATTGATAATTGGAACTTTTTATGAAGAATCAGAACAAAAAATGTTAAGAACCTGATGTTTTGTTTGGACGGGGAATATTTATTGTGCCCCCAACTTTTGTAGAATCTACTCCTTGTTTTCAGAAAATTCTAAAAAGTAATTTTTATTGTACCCGGGGCCGGACTCGAACCGGCACAGCTTTAAAAAGCCGGCAGATTTTAAGTCTGCTGTGTCTACCTATTCCACCACCCGGGCAGTTATTATAAATAATTTAGTACTCAATATATTGGAGAGGCGTCGGTCGGATTCGAACCGACGAATCGCGGTTTTGCAGACCGCTCCCTTAGTCCACTTGGGTACGACGCCAAGAATTGTTTAAAATGGGATACTTATTAGCAAAAAATTTAATAGTAAAATAAATACTTTCCAACGAATGTAAACTCAATACTTTAATTGATTCAAGGAATCCGGGCAGTTAGTTGATTCCTCTAGAATACTACAAATTGAACAACCTTCCGAATGCCTTTTTCACAACAATCTTTTTCGAAAGTTCCTCTCCAGAAATTATTTATTTCTTCTATCAAGATATACCCCTTTTCATCATTCTTCCTCAACTTTGAAAAGCATATAATCCTCAAAGTATAAAAATTTCCTTCGATTATCGGGTAGGTTATAAATCCACATCTGGTAATTGCGATTCTTATTATCGACTCGCTGGGTGATATCATCTGGTTCTCCAAGGATATCCTGAACCTCCGCTACCAACATCCCCAGTTCTATCTTTGGCATATAACGTAGTATATTCTTCCACCTAGCTTCATTAGCATACTCATCGATCCTCTGTTTCACTCGATATTTCTCAGTCGCTTTCAGCTGTCGTTCCAGTTCCTCAATCATCCTATCCATTTTTTCATCTGATTGGCCCAGAATCTCTTTTGACTTTTTTAAAGACTCTAAAGCCAATCTTAATGTACCCTCATCATAGGCTTTGTTTACATCCTCAAGCATTTTATTCGCCACCTTCAATTCGTTCCAACGAATATCAATCCATAAGGAAGGCTCTATCTCAAGAGCTATTGCAAATTTTTCAAGTGCCTGAGCATACATCCCATGGGTAGCTAAATCTTCACCTTGTCGAATGGTAATTTTGACTCCTATCAGTTTCAATACATCCTGCCCCCTTTCTGAAATGGATGCTGCACTTCTTGCCATCCGAAGAGCATCATCAGTCTCACCCGATATAAACAAACTCTCAGCCATGCTAATATAATCCTGAGCAATCAGTTCAATATCTCTGTCCAATCTCTTTTTTAAATCTCCGTCTGCCATTTTTGAAGCTTCTACATATTTTTCTAATGCCTTGTCTATTTTTCCTACCTTTTTGAAATTATTGCCCTCAATATATAACTGGTTTGGAATCCGGTGATTACAAATTTCAATCAGCTTTTCCGCTCGTCCCCGTTTGGCATGATGAGGATACTGCCTAAGAAACTGTTGAAATTTTTCTGCAGCGGATACATAATCCTTTTCAAGATAGAGCTCTTTCCCATCATCACCAATAGTTTTATTCCCTCCATAAAATACCCCGATATTCAAGTAGAGCCCAAACATCGGATATTGCATTCCTGTAATAGGCGTCACATTGTTCGGATCTACAATTTTATCAATTTTGAGATATATGTATTTCAGCTCCAACCCAATGGCATACCTGGCAGCAGTTTCAGATTCTCTAATGAATTTTATTCCAACAGAATACGCAGAAGAAGTTCCGTTACCGTATGGAAATCCACTAGTACCATCACCCCGGTAAAACCGTGTACGATTCATTCCATATGAATATTTCAGATGAAGAAACCATTTCGGATGCCATTGAAGAATCAAGGAAGAGAGAATGTTTCCCTCCACAGTTCTTGGTGCAAATGTCTTTTTCAGGGGCCAGCTTGAGGGAACCTCTGGAGGACCGGAGATACTGTATTTTCCAAATTCAGCAGTTGGAATATCCATCACAGAAAAATATCTGAAGCTCAACCCAACGTGAATGTCGAAATAACTCTTTTTAAAAAGGTAGTATGAGGGATTTATTTGAAGTGCATTGATTTCCATAAAATGTCCAAATCGCCCCATAATATTATTATTTTTCAAAACAGTAACGGAATCATTCTCGTAGGTGATAAGACCATAGTCAAACCGAAATGGGTTTAGATGATCAGTTCCATAGAAGCCCATTCCGTATCTTCCTTCAATGGGAATCATGATTATCGGTTCACGAAATTCCATAGGACGAAAGATCGCTTCAAATGTCGCGTTATCACCATTATAGATGGAGGTGATAAATGAGGAAAAAGAGGGAAATCGGGGAAATAATCTGGTGAGTTGTAATTGGTGAATGGTGAGTGCTTGCCCTGTGAAATGTGAGGAACGGACTATTTTTACAGGGGTAATTGGTGAGTGGTGAGTGCCTGCCCGAAAGATGTCAGGCGGGCCTGCCCCGTGAAATGCGAAGAATGAGCATATTTCACCAGGGGTAACTGGTGAGTGGTAGCTAGTGAGTGGTGATTGGTAAGCCTCGGCGTAGCCGGCCTCTCCGTAGCCGGAACGGCCAGGGCCACGGCGAGCCCTGGTGAGGGGTGGTATGTGAGGGGTAGAGGGGTGGCTGGTAAGAGGTAATCCCGACCTCATTCTTCGGTTCGGGATTTCTCCGCAGGAGTCCCTTCTCGGGACGCTTCGCTCAACTGGCGAGGGGTGAGTGGTAGAATAAAAACCATCCGATTTCTGGTTCAGATTAGAGAAATAATTTACCACATCAGGGCTGGCTGAGTTTAAATTTATAGCCAGCAACAAAAAGATAATTAAAAATAAATTGGCATTCTTCAAATATATAGAAGGCTTCATCACTATGTCAAAATACCTGTTAAATAAAAATAATTCAAGATAAAAACAACGATAAACTCGAATATTTCTATTAGAAAAATAAAGAATTCTATTTTTGGTAACTGGTAATTGGTTCATCCACGTTACACTACAATGGATAAATAACTGGTAAGTGGTAAGCCTTGGCGTAGTCCTAGCCGTTCCAGTTACGGAGAGGCCCTACGGTGAGCCCTGGTAAGTGGTAAAATGACGTTTTTCTTTTTAATATCCCACTATGGTTACTTTTAAATAAATAAAAAAATTTCTAAATATTTTTTCTTATCTTAAGGAACAAAACATTTTTGTAATTTATTTAACAATATTGAGTGGGTTAATTTTTGATTGGGAGAATTATATTGACAAAAATTGTCAGAACATTAATTTTAATTGGGATGCTGTCCATATCCTGTTTATTCACTCAGCAGACAGATAATCTCACCACTATCTGCCGGGTAAAATATTCAGGTGGTGGTGACTGGTACAGTGACCCAAGTTCTCTCCCCAATCTTTTGAAATTTATCAAAACCAATACGAATATTGCAATAGCACAGGAAGAAGCTAGAGTATCCGTTGAAGATGAGGAGTTATTCAATTTTCACTATCTCTACATCACCGGACATGGGAACATTCGCTTTTCAGAAAAAGAGATTATCCGATTACGGTTATTTCTTCTGGGAGGAGGATTCCTGCACGCCGATGATAATTACGGAATGGACAAATCATTCAGACGGGAAATGAAACGTATCTTTCCCGATAAAGAGTGGGTTGAACTCTCATTTGATCATCCCATTTACCATACGTTATATGACTTCCCAAATGGCCTTCCCAAAATTCATGAACATGATGGAAAACCTCCCCAGGGATTTGGACTTTTTGATGGTGACCGCCTTATGGCGTTTTACACTTACGAATGCGATCTAGGGGACGGTTGGGAAGATCCAGATGTACATAAAGATCCCATTAAAAAACATCAAGCTGCTTTAAAAATGGGTGCTAACATTTTTCTATATGCCTTACTCCAGTAAAATGAATCGAATCATAAAAGAACTTATCCGCTTTCGCAACCGGAAAATCATCATTGATCTCGAAACAATCGCATGGATAGGATTGGCAACTGCAATCGTTACCATTTTACTTCTTCTTACACTGGAATCTATTTTCTGGTTCTCTACGACAGTTCGATATAATTTCTGGATAGTGGGACTTAGTCTTGGAATTGGAGCAATATTGATAACTGTAACCGCTACTACTCTAATACATTTCAACAGGGTAGCAAGATATTCATTTTCATCGGTTGCCAGAGATGTTGGAACCGCCATTTCTAAAAAGCGGGATAAAGTTCTGAATGCTCTCCAACTTGAGGAAAACCTTGATACCGAACAAAGAACATCAAAGTCTCTGGCAGATAACTTCATCACTATAATTCATCAACAACTCTCCAAGTTACATCCAAAATCTGTGTTGCACAGAGAAAAAGTCAGACAAATTCGTCTGTTATCACTATTCATCTTTGGTATTTCATTGATCTTTATTGGAATTTTTCAATCTCAACTAAAAGAAGCAGGTCAGCACTGGATCCATCCGCATGTGAATTTTCCTGTGCCACTGCCATTTCACCTATTCAGTCATACCGGTGATTTATCCATTATGGGAGGAGATGATGCCACAATTGAAATCTATGGTAGTGAAAACGTGCCTGAAATCATTACGTTAGAAATTACAGATGAAGATAAAATATTATACACTGCTTTGACAAAAAACGAAAATGGATTATACATCCACGAAATAAAAGATATCTTTCAGAATCTCTACTATCGTGCCTATGTTACATCCACTTATTTCTGGCAGCCGTGGGATGAAGTATCCTCACCTACCCATACTGTCAGTGTCATAGATCGACCTTCTATCGAAGATTTTACCGTTACTATCACACCCCCACCTTACACCGGTTTGAACCCCACCATTCAGAAAGGTAACATTGCTGAAATTCGTGGACTCAAAGGTTCCACCATATCCATCGAGGTCAAAGCTGATAAATTTATTGATCATGCCTATTTGAAATTTGGATTTGAGAACTCTGTCCAGACACTTCTTCGAAGCGACAGGACAAATCAACTTGATATGTCCGTGCACCGAAAAAGAGCCAGTATGGAATTCCCACTTATGGAAGATGGTATCATGGAAACCCACATTTTCGACCAACGTAATATCAGTAATTTAGATCCCATTCAATACCACCTTATCGTTTTAACGGATCTTCATCCTGATCTACAGGTCATTCAGCCAAAATCTCCTATGGAATTAGGAAGCGATTTTACCATTCCAGTTCAACTCCACATCGAGGATGATTTTGGATTCTCAAATCTTCAGATCGTATATGAAACCCACCATCCGGAATATCTAGAGACCCGGGAAATTGTGAGTGTTCAGAACATTGAACCATTTTCTAAAACAGAGACCTCTCAGGATGTTTATTATGCCTGGAATGTTAATGATCTAAATCTGATGCCAGAGGATGAATTAAAATTCCACTTTGAACTATATGATAATGATATCATTTCCGGTCCAAAAAAAGCCATCTCACAAACGCTGATAGCACGGTTCCCTTCGCTGGCAGACCTCTTCACCCGAACGAATGAAGAGGAAAATGAGCTAGAGGAAATTGCTGAAGACGTTTTAGAAGATTTATCCGAAATTGATGAAACTCTTGAATCTTTGGAGCTGGATCTTTTGAAAAAAGAAGATTTGAATTGGGAACAGGAACAGACACTCAAACAATCTATTGAAGAGGTACGGGAAAAAATAAAGCAAATCGAAGAGATGCAGGAACAAATTCAGCAGATTATGGATCAATCGGAAAAGCACGAACTGTTTTCACGGGAGATGATAGAAAAATTCCAAAGCCTTCGGGAACTACTTGAAGATATAATCACGCCTGAGCTATTGGAATCTATGCAAAAACTCCAGGATGTTTTGCAGGAAGTGTCACCAGAACAATTAATGAATGCTCTTCAAAACCTTCGGTCCAACACAGCAGGGTTGGAAGCTCAACTTGATCGCTTTATAGAAATATTTGAACGAATCCGTGCTGAACAAAAATTAGAAGAAGCTATCAACCGGCTGGAACAGTTGGTGGAAAAACAGGCGGAACTTGTCTCTCAATTGCAGAAAGAACCCCAAAGTGATGAACTGCAACGCAAAGCCGAAGATCAAGCTCGAATTGGCCAGGAATTCGAGAATATCCAGGATGTGATGAAGGACGCAGCAGAAAGTATGGAACCCTTTGCCAGAATGCCCTCTGAGGATCTCAATGCCCTTGCGGAATCAGAACTCTCCGAACTAACTGGTGAACAGTTGAAAAACGCATACAATCAATTGCAGAATCAGAATCTTTCGGGTGGGTTGGAAATGTCGAATATGGGTTATCAAAATTTGCAGCAGATGCTTCAGCAGCTTCTTTCCATTCAGCAACAATTTCAACAACAGACGGTGGAAGAAATGGTAGAGAAATTTGAAGCTATTCTGAAGAACATTCTCTTCATTTCAAAGGAGCAGGAGAAATTGCAGCAGGATACCAAAAACCTTCCCAGAAATAGTCCCAGACTCAGGGAAATGGCATCCAGACAACAACTACTTCGCGACCAACTTGCTCAGTTAATCAAAACAGCAATGGAACTTTCCAAGCAGACCTTCGCTGTTACACCTGAAATGGGGAAAGCGATTGGTCGAGCTGCTGCAGGAATGAATGAATCTTTAACCAAGCTGGAAGAACGAAACGGAATCACCTCTACTCGAAAACAGAAAGAGACGGTGGGGGCGTTGAACGAAGCAGCTCTGGCTACCCTTGCTGCTATGGAATCTATGAAAAGCTCTGGTTCTGCGTCGGGATTTGAACAGTTCCTCAAACGAATGGAACAGATGGCAGGTCAGCAGCAGGGAATTAACAATCAGACTCTCCAGCTAAGTTTAGGACAGATGGCAGCATCAGCCCAACAGTCACTGATGAAACGATTAGCAAAAGAACAAGGACAACTCAAAAAATCTCTCGAACAATTGATGCAGGAGATGCGGGGGTCCCATCAGGCTGGAGAGAACCTTGGTGGCATCGCTGAAGATATGGAGGAAGTAATTAAGGACTTCAAACGTCAAAGGGTAAATAAAAAGACCATTCATCGGCAGCAGCGTATCCTATCCCGAATGCTTGATTCTCAAAGGTCTCTCAAACAGCGTGACCTATCAAGAAAACGAAAATCGGTTATAGCTGAAGATGTCCTTCGTGAGGGTCCAGCAGGACTTCCCACTGATTTCGGGCAAAGACGAAACCTGGCTATGGAAGCTCTTAATCTTGCTCTAAAATCCGGTTACTCGAAGGATTATCAGGATATGATCCGCCGATACTTCAATGCACTTATGGCTTCGGAAAGGTAAGCCTCGGCCCTGGGCGTCCCGCCACGGGGAGTCCGTA
The DNA here is from genome assembly GCA_964626495.1 of uncultured bacterium. Lineage (GTDB taxonomy): Bacteria > Fidelibacterota > Marinisomatia > Marinisomatales > CAZVFT01 > JACNLN01. The sequence continues at coordinate 4,297 of CAZVFT010000074.1, read as the reverse complement.
GCCCTGGTGATTGCCTGCCCCGTGAAATGCGATGGAGGAGCATGTTTCTACAGGGAATGAGCATATTTCACCGGGAGTAACTGGTGAGGGATAAGCGGTAAACTGGTTATTGATAATATGGTGAACCGCAATCTTATCATACTATTAATGTGGCGATAGATAGTCGTAATAAATACCTATTTTCCAAGACTGGTTTAAAGATTAAAACGGATGATTTGTCGTAATTATTTAATAATAGACCATGTTCGGGCATCCTTTATGTTTTTTAAACAATTACGTTTTACATAATTACGTTTTACATTTATGAGTATAAGAATTAAAGATGTTTATTAAAATATGACTTTGCGAATCATACGATTAATATCCGCCGGCGTAATAATTCCTTTATTTCTGATTGGTACCCTTTCTGCCCTGCAGATCCTCCCTCCTGCCAGAATAATATCCAATCAAGAAAAACAGCAGTACAAAAAAGCTATCAGACTGGAAAGGAGTAAACATTTCGATCAAGCCATTGACATTTACCAATCCATCCTAAAAACTAACCCTAATAACAACAGTGCATACCGCAGGCTGGAATCTCTGCTCCGGCGACTTGAGAAATACAACGAACTAGAAACCCTGATCCAAAATCACCTTTCTCAATTTCCGAACGATATGCAAAGTCACATCAACCTCGGAGAGACCTACTATCTTCAGGGAAAAAAACAAGAAGCTCTGAGTTACTGGTCTGTTATTAAAAATCAGTACAGCCACTCAAAAACCATTTATCGGTTACTCATGTACGTTTTTGTAAAACATTACCTGGATGAACAACTGGATCAATTGATATCAGCAGCTAGAAACCAATTTAATGATCAATCGCTTTTTTCCAATGATCTTGGTCGTATATTTTTTCAAAAACAGGATTATAAACGAGCAACTAACGAATTCACAACATATGTGTTACATCACCCCCAAAAATCCAGCTTTGCCATCTCTCATTTGCTGCGGATCGCTGACAAACCGGATGGATTGCCCATTGCTGAACAAATCCTCCTATCCCGTTTGAATGAAGATACAACGACTATCAGGTCTCTTCTCAGCAGTGTTTACTTTTCCACACGTCACTATTCAAAGGCATTTCAGGAACACTTGACTATAGGTACAAAAAACAACAGTGATTTACAACGATGGCTGCAGTTTGCCAATAACCTCAGGAATGAGAAACAGTACGATCTAGCACTGGAAGCATTTTCCACAATCCTTAGTTCTCTGCAGACTCGACCAGACCCTGATACGCTTCGCTACGGAGTAAACAGGACAGGTAAGGTAGGTGTAAATTCTGCGTTACTCAGAAAAATCACAGGAGAAGCACTCTATGGTCTTGCTCTAACATACGAGAAACAAATTATCCCTTTGCAATCCCCCCTCTCTCTTGTGGAATACTACCCCAATAACATCTTTTTTGAAGACCACTTTTATGGGGTACAAACGGTGGAGATTAAACCTCTTGAAGAAACCTTTACACTCTATGATTCTATCCTTGTAAAAATGCCCTCTTCAACTTTTTCACCACAAGCACATTATAGACTTGGTGAAATTAAATACCGAATTACTGAAGATTTCGATAGTGCTATAAAATCTTATGAATCTGCGAGGAGTAGATCGAGAGATAACAACTTAATTCGAGATAGCAATGTTCGGATTGGTGATGTGCTTATTGCTAAAGGAGATCTGACTGCTGCTCTTGATTTTTTTAATGATCTCCTGACTGTAACAAGAAATCCCAAACAGAAAAAAATATATCAATTGAAAAAGTGTCACGTATTACTTCTCTCTGGTGAACTGGACTCAGTACAGGTTCTGCTGGGAAACCTGATTGGTTCACTAGATATCGTGGATGAACACCTGAATGATGTTCTAGAACTCAGGGGATTTATTGAAGAAAATTACAACAGGGCTTCCGAAGATGGGAAAAAAGCGTTCTCCTTTTACCTGATGGGAGAACACTTATTAAGGCAGCACAAACTAACAGAAGCAAAATCATTTTTCAGTGAGATTCTCCAGCAATATCCAACCACTATGATTGCTGATGAAGCTGCCTTCAGAAAAGCAAAAATTCAGGAGTTATTGGGGGAATACAACTCTGCAATTTCGGAATTAATGGCATTTCAAGATTTCCCTATGGGAGATAAAGTAGCAACTTTCATCGGTGAGATCTATGATTTTTACTTAAATAACCGGGAGATGTCCCTTCAGTGGTATTTAAAAGTCCTTGAAGAATATCCTGAAAGCATCCTGGCAGAACCAGTGAGATACCGGATTCGAGAATTGGGTAGAGGAGAATCTGGTGAGGGATAAACTGGTGAGTGGTAGGGTGGTAAACCGGTTATTGGTAAGCCTCGGCGTAGCCGGCCTCTCCGTAGCCGGAACGGCCAGGGCCACGGCGAGTCCTGGTGAGGGGTAACTAATGGAGTGCTTGCCCCGATCTATCAGGGGAAATCCATACAAGTAAATGAAGGAGTTAAATTGAAGAAACTAACCTTAATCATAGCTCTTATTTTTCACTGTTTGAGTGCAGAAAAAATCCTCATTCCTATGGACCTTATGCAGAAAGATCATCTCAAAGCATATGGGATTGCCTATTGGATATTGAAGCAGGATATAAATGTAGAATGGTTACTGAATTTCCGGGGTGGATCTTTTATGATAGATCACTTCCCTGCCATCCTTCAGGAATGCCGTATTCGGGGAGTCACTACAGAGGTCGTTCCCGATGCTGATGCGATTACTATTTATGGTGAGATCGATGCTTCAAATATGGAAGTAATCCTTCTGGAAAAAGCACCAAAGATCGCTATTTACACACCACCCAACAAACAGCCGTGGGATGACGCTGTAACACTGGCTCTTACGTACGCAGAGATAGACTATGAAACACTTTGGGATGAAGAGGTGCTATTGGGTCAACTAAAAAGATATGACTGGCTTCATCTTCACCATGAGGATTTCACCGGACAGTACGGAAAATTTTATCGAAATTATCACAATGCTCCCTGGTATATCGAACAACAACGTCAATTTGAAGCAATGGCGTTACGACTTGGTTATCCATCGGTTTCTGAAGAAAAAAAAGCAGTAGCAAGAAAGATAAAAAATTACGTTGGTAAAGGCGGTTTTCTTTTTTCTATGTGCTCCGCTACAGATTCATACGATATTGCCCTTGCAGTAGAAGGGGTGGATATTGTGGAGAGTCCCTTCGACGGAACACCTGTTGAGTCCAACCTTGAAGATAAACTCGACTACTCCAAATGTTTAGCCTTCGAAAATTTTACACTTCTTACCAACCCGTTTGTATATGAATTTTCAGATATTGATATTCCTCCAAGTCATCAACCTACTCTTCGAGGACCGGAAGCCGATTATTTCACCCTCTTCGAATTCTCTGCCAAGTATGACCCCGTTCCAACCATGTTGACTCAAGACCACGTGGGAATCATTAAAGGTTTTATGGGACAGACAACTGGATTTAGAAGAAGCCTGATTAAAAAACACGTTGTGATTATGGGTGAAGTTGAAGGTGAAGAACAGGTAAAATACATACACGGCAATTACGGACGTGGGACTTTCACCTTTTTGGGAGGTCACGATCCGGAAGATTACCAACATTTCGTTGGCGATCCCCCTACTGATTTATCTCTACACCGAAACTCTCCCGGGTACCGACTGATTCTTAACAACATCCTCTTCCCTGCCGCCCGTAAGAAAGAACGAAAAACATAAATTTAGAACAACCTAAAACATACTTGAGTTAACTTAACCTTCGATAAATAAACTGTGATAGTTAATTACCATAAAGATGGAACAGACAATTTTTTAAACAGATCATAACGATATTTTTACTTTACGTTTCAAAATATTACAATTTATAATTGACTTTAATAAAACAAACTCATTAACTTTTTCACGTTGATAAGGTTAATTCTGGAAGTAATAATTGGATTAATTACTGTTTCGGAAAAGCTAAAGATAACGAATACCCTACCATTCATTACAAAATAGACATTTGATGTTCAACTATAAGACATTATCCTCTACAATTTTACCCGATCAATTTAGAATAAATACAGTGCTATTAGATTGGCAAGTTGATCTTAGAATTAAATACAAAATAAACCTCAACTTAAAATATTATTCAAGATAAGGGACTTTATAGTGTCATCGGCAACCACCACACCCATCAAAAGCGATCCCACTTTAATGAGTGAAATTCGGAAGTATGGTGAGTTTAATACCAACGCCTGTTTGCAATGTGGCA
>CAZVFT010000073.1:0-12316 GCA_964626495.1 uncultured bacterium | reverse complement strand
CCAACTTCGGGGAGTTTCAGACCTGTTTCAAAACTTTTACCGGACACTAGTGATAAGATAGCTAAAATCTCTTTTGAAAATATGTTATTTTAATAATAGTGATGGATAAACTACCGCGTATACATAGGTTTTTGTACACAATTTGGTTTATTTTACCGGTTGCAATTTTTCTGGCTGGATGTTCTTTTCAACAGATTGCCATCAAAAGTCTCGTAGGATCAGGAGAATATCTGGCGGATACTTATCTCAGTGAAAATGATCCTCAGCTTGTTAGGGAAGCAATGCCGTCTAACCTGAAGATGATCGAAATGCTTCTGAATCAATCACCTGATAATCCTGATCTTTTACTTACGGCATCAAAATCCTTTACTATGTATGCTTATGCTTTTATTCAACAAGATGCTGATCGGATGGCTGTTGAAGATATACAAAAAGCAAAAATAATCAGGAAAAGATTGGAGATATTATACAGAAGAGCAAAGGATTATGGATTAAAAGGATTGGAAGTTAAGTATCCCGGTTTTAACCGTGAATATAATATCAATCCTAAAAAAGCATTATCCCGCATAAAATCTGAGGATGTTCCTTTTCTTTACTGGACTGCAGTGGCATGGGGAGGATTGATTAGTTCAACAAAAGCTAATCCAGAAGCTATTGTTGATCTCCCAAACATCGGATATTTTATAGAGTGTTGTTTGGAGTTGGATGAAGATTTTGATAATGGCGCCCTTCATCAAATAATGATTTCATATGTTATGTCCCTTTCGGATGCTGGGAATGATGCTGAAAAAACTGCTCGGGAACACTTTGAACGTGCCGTTGAACTATCTAATGGCAGCAACGCTTCTGTATATGTCTCACTTGCAGAAGCGGTAGCAGTAAAATCCCAGAATCGGGATGAATTTTTACGTTTATTGGATCAAGCTTTGAAAATTGACGTGGATAAAAATCCATCAACCCGCCTTGCAAATATTATAGCACAGCAACGAGCACGGTGGTTGAAAGATAGAGTGGAGGAATTGTTCTTTTGAAGAGCATTAAAAAGATATTCTTGTGCCTGATATTCATTAGTGTTCCATATTTGTTAACTGGCAAGCAGTTGGTAATTAAAATGGCTACGCTGGCACCCGAAGGTTCTCCATGGCATGAAATTCTCGTGGAAATGGGGCAGAGGTGGAAAGAAGTAACCAATAGTGAAGTTATACTTCGAATTTATCCCGGAGGTGTTGCCGGGGATGAGCAGGATATGATCCGGAAAATTCGAATTGGGCAGATTCATGCTGCAGCTGTTACCATTGAGGGAATGACCGTCATCAGCGAAAAAATGAATGTTTTTTTCATCCCGTTGTTAGTAGAATCACTTGAGGAGTTGGATTATATCCGATCTAAGTTGCTACCTGAACTCAATACAGATGTCAAGCAAAATGGATTTAAGATCCTTACCTGGGCAGATGTGGGATGGGTATATTGGTTTACTGATGAACAGATAATATTGCCTCAGACATTACAAGAAAAGAAACTCTTCACCTGGGCGGGTGATTACCATTCTTTAAGGCTCTGGAAGAAAGCTGGATTTCACCCTGTTCCTCTTGCTGCTACTGATATTTTACCTTCTCTTCAGACAGGAATGATTAACGCTATTTCCACTAATCCTATTGTTGCTTTATCGTCTCAATGGTTTACTCATACACCTCATATGCTTGACCTGAAATGGGGATGTATCATCGGTGCCCTTGTCATCAGTAACAATGTGTGGCAGAGAATACCTGCGAAGTATCAACCCGTGTTACTTGAGATTGCGGAAGAAACGGGAATTAAGGCTCGTGAGATTATACCAACGGTAGATCGTGCTCTTGATGTAATGGGTGAACATGGACTTCAAATTCATTCACTTTCTCCCGAAGAGAAAGAAGAGTGGATCCGAATTACGAAATCATTCTATCCTTATATCCGTGGATCTCTGGTTCCCGAAGAAATCTTTGATAAAACCATAAAGCTGAAAGAGGAATTTACCACTGTAAAAACCAAGACAAAGAACCCGCCAAATTAAATTTGAAAGTTTCCTATAATAATTACAGAAAGACCCTTGTTGAGAGGTTAAACTGGGGCGAGGATATTCTCGCTATGGCAGCCTTTTTAACTATGGCTATATTTCCGTTTTTGGAATCGGTTTTACGTTTGTTCAAATTAGGTGGGATAACTGGATCTGCTGTGGTGGTTCAACACCTGACACTCTGGACAGGTTTTCTCGGAGCTATTTTGGCAGCTCGTGAAAACAAATTGTTAGCACTAACAGGACCACACGGCTTTACAGAAAAAGAGAAACCCAATTTATTGTATTGGTTTGCCAGCGTTGTATCATTAAGTGTTCTCCTTTCGCTGACGTGGGCAAGTCTCCAGCTTGTACTTGTGGAAGCGAGATTTCCAAATAACATTTTACCGGGTGTACCCATTTGGCTGGTTCAGGTGATAATGCCAGTAGGATTTGCATTGATTGCTTATCAAATCTATGCAAAGAGCAGTACCGACAGGGTATTGCGATTGATCATGTTGCTAATTGTTATTGTAATGGCAGCTCTGGGAGTGGGTGAAACAACACCGAGTAGTATGATTATGTGGCTAGGAATTGTCTCCTTAATAATTTCACTTGTTTTTGGTGCTCCCATTTTTGTGGGAATGGGAGGAATTGCTTTACTTCTATTCTGGAATGCTGGTGTCCCTGTTACTGCCATACCCGCTGAAACTTATCGTATTGTTGTATCTCCAACCCTCCCAACGATTCCTCTCTTTACCCTCGGCGGGTACCTCCTTGCAGAAGGGGGAGCTTCAAAACGGATGATTGAGGTATCTCAACAATGGTTCGGCTGGATTCCTGGTGGCACTCCTGTAGTGGTAACATTGCTCTGTGGATCTTTTACAGCGCTTACTGGGGGATCGGGTGTTACAATTCTGGCTCTGGGAGGATTGCTATTTCCACTGCTTCGTGCTGAGAAATATTCTGTTCCTTTCTCAATTGGATTAATTACTGTTTCGGGCTCTCTGGGTTTGTTATTTCCGCCAAGTTTACCGGCTATTATTTATGGTGTCACAGCAGGGGTGCCAATTAATAAAATTTTTATCGCGGGTATCATACCTGGACTACTGCTAATATTTTTAGTAGCGATATGGGGAGTAAGACAAAGCGTCATAAAAAAACACAAGCGAAAACATTTTAATCTTCGAAAGGCAATGACCGCTCTCTGGATAGCAAAATGGGAAGCCATTCTTCCTGTGATCATTCTTGGAGGAATTTTCAGCGGGATTACCACGTTGGTTGAGGTTGCAGCTTTCTGTGTTATTTATGTGCTGATTATCGAAACGTTGGTATACAAAGATCTTGAATTTAACAATATACCACAGATTATTGTTGATTGTGCCACTCTCGTTGGTGGTGTTCTCATCATTCTCGGTGTCGCTATGGGATTGACCAGCTACCTTGTGGATGCTCAGGTTCCTATGCATATTCTCAATTGGGTTAAAGCAAATATTGATAGCAAAATTGTATTCCTTCTTTCTCTGAATATGTTTCTACTTATAGTTGGCTGTTTGATGGATATTTTTTCTGCTATTATTGTAGTTGTACCTTTGATAGCTCCGATTGGTATGCATTTTGGAGTGAATCCCTTACATCTGGCGGTGATTTTTATTGCTAATCTTGAACTGGGATTTTTAACACCACCTGTTGGTATGAACTTGTTTCTATCGGCGTATCGATTTGACAAGACGATGCCAGAAGTGTATAAATCAACTCTACCATTTTTTATAATTCGACTGTTGGCGGTTCTTGCTATTACATATTTGCCGATACTATCTCTCTGGCTTGTAGGTAGATAACCAGACATTATTTACATGGCAAACTCATTCTATTTCTTGACAAATGATTTCTAAGCAAATATATTCGCCGGGTGTTTCATAATGAAAAAAATGTAGGTGACTTCGGAACAGTTAAACTAAATTTTAGTTTAAGAATCACTCAAATAAAAATTAATTACATTGGATATATAGAAAGATGAAGTTAACAATTATACGACCTTTTCTATTACTCTTGCTTCTTTTAAGTCAAGCAGGGGCTGTCAGCGAGGCTGGGGCTATTTTTCTATTGATATCTCCGGGAGCGAGAGCAGGAGGTATGGGAGAAGCCCAAGTTGCTGTTGCAAATGATGCTTACGCCAGTTACTGGAATCCTGCTGGTTTGGCGTTTTTAGAGGGTACTGAAATTGCAGCTATGCACGTTAATTGGCTACCCAATTTAGTTTCTGATATGTATTATGAATTTTTAGCATTCCGGAGACATTATCCTATGCTGGGAACTCTCGGTGGTCACATCATTTTCTTAAATCTTGGTGAACAAATGCGTACGGATGAAGAGGGGAATGAACTGGGGACCTTCACCAGTTTTATGTTTGCTTTATCTGGATCGTATGGTGCACATATTTCTAGGAATTCCTCGATTGGGTTAAATGTAAAATTAATGTACCAGAAACTTGCTGATATTCCTACTGGGGCAGAAAAGGGAAAGGGAGTTTCCACAGATTTTGCGTTTGATATTGGTTACTTAAAAAAAGGATTTTTACATCCTCGATTTGATTTAGGTCTTACTCTAACGAATGTTGGACCAAAGGTTGCGTTTATTGATGAAGCTCAAGCAGATCCTATGCCCACTAACTTTACGCTGGGTCTTAACTATAGATTGGTGGATACCGAATTCAATAAGTTTAGCCTTGTAGTTGATATTGATAAAATGCTTGTTGCCGCTTATCCGGATATGGATTGGGATGGAGATGGTGGAGTGGGTGGATATGATGAAAATGGACATAAATCATCGGTAAATCCTGACTATAACAAAAAAGGTCAAAGAGAAACGGCACATACAGATCCTATTTATCTGGGTATTTTCACATCCTGGCTGGATGATTGGCTTCTAGGAGGAGATATTGACTGGGATGGCAACGGAGAGATTGGTGGATATAAACTTGATGGAGATGGGAACCCCGTCGAAACCAGTGCAAGTTGGGGTGAGGATGGTTATGGTAAGTATAACGAAGATGGGAAATTGGAGGTTGGAACGGGTGACAAGAGAAGCTTCAAAAACGAGTTGGATGAACTTATTTATAATTTTGGAATTGAATACTGGTATTCAGAATATTTTGCTCTCCGTGCTGGGTATTACTGGGATAAAACAGGGAAAATAAATAATCCTACTTTTGGTGTTGGTTTGAGATTTGCAGGATATGGTTTTGATTTTGGATTTACTTCTGGCGAGCCCGGTCATCCACTCACGAATACTATGAGATTCTCACTCAATATGGAGTTTTAAAAGGAGCATTCGTTAATGCATTTTGTTATCCTGCGGTCGTATGATTGCAGGATTTTTTATAACCTCGAATGATGAGAAAAATTGTTTTTATACTGTTTATTATTTCTCTATTAATGGGACAGTTTGCGCCCCATAATGGTGACATTATTGTATTGGGAATCCGAGTTTCATTTAAGCAAGATAGTGAGGAATCCACTACTGGAGATGGTACCTTTCTAATTGCTCAAGACTCTTTAGAATGTGGAGATTATACACTAGATACACCTCCGCATAATCGAGCCTATTTTGAATCTCAGTTGAAAGCAGTTGATAGCTATTTCCATTCTGTGTCTTACGGAAAATTTGGGATTAGTCTAAACAACTCTGATATATTCCCAATTGAGCTTGATTCAAGTTACCAATTACCAAATTCTATGGCATATTACCATCCTTATGGTGAGACTGAGGAAATTCAGGATGGCCTAATAGCAGAACTTTTCAAAGATGCAATAGAAACTGCATATACTATTAGCTTCAGTAATTATGATGTTGTAGTAGTTTTTCACGCTGGGATTGGCCAGGATTTTGAACTTCCTTTTTTAGATCCAACACCTGAAGATATACCATCCGCCTATATTGATTCAGATTTTCTTCTTGAAAATCTTGGTGTACCAGATGTTGGGGGAGTTTCAACAGGTATTATTCTTCCTGAAACCCAAAATCATCTTCTTTATGAGGAAGCAGAGGATATTTTTTATGGTGTATCAAATCCTTGTGAATATCAGTTTGGACTTACAGGCACTTTTGCCTTGATGATGGGATTTGCCATCGGATTACCACCACTCTGGGACACAGAATCTGGTGAAAGTGGTGTGGGAGTATTCGCTCTGATGGATCAGGGGTCTAATAATGGACGTGGTATCATTCCTGCACCTCCTGATGCGTGGACACGTATCGATGCGGGGTGGGAATCTGCTACTGTGGTTCGACCCACAACCGGTATGGAATTGCCTTCTCGAGACTCTTTCCTAAATCAGATTGTCCAAGTGGACATCAATGAGTCTGAATATTTTCTCATCGAGAATCGCAACAACTGGATTTATGAAGGTGTTGATTTCGATTCTCTCCGCTGGCGAAATCGCTCTGACGATGATGTTCTTCCAGATTACGTGACTTACCTGATGGATTCAGTGGATGTGGAAGTGGATTCGTTAACCGGTGTTATAACTTCTGTCCCCAATTACGATTTGGGATTACCCAGCTCTGGTCTCCTCATCTGGCACATTGATGAAGGTAAAATTGCAGAGGGTCGGGAAAGCTACGCTGTCAATGCTGACCGGGAACACCGGGGCGTTGATCTGGAAGAGGCAGACGGAGCTCAAGACATCGGTTACCCTTCTCCGTTCCTGTTCACAGATCCGTCCAGCGGGATGTGGTGGGATATGTGGTTTGCTGAAAATGAGGGGTTTTACTATGCCAATCCTGGTTTTGAAGGTCAACCACCCTCATTCGGTCCTGATACCTACCCCAACACCCGCAGCAACAACGGGGCTGACAGCTACGTTGTCATTGACAGCATTTCCAACGCCAGCGATACTATGAGCTTTACTGTTGTCAATTCCTTGATGGCAGACGGTTTTCCTGATACTTCCCTCCACATCCATTTTCTCTACGATTTTACGGGGGATGGTGTGCCGGAGATTATCGGGGGACGAGATTCGTTGTGGTGGCAGGAGGGAATTACTCATGAAAAAAGCTATTTTATCAATTCCCTCGAATCAGAATTTAAATTGGCTTCTACAAGGTATCATCAATATCCTTCATATGATTACTATTTTTCCTATGTTGGAAAAGATGGAGATTCATTAATAGTAACAAATTATTCATTCAATTCAGAGTCTTTGGTCTTTGAAAATCTTTTTACATCCAAAATTGAAGGTGAAATGCCAGTTTTTATAAAGTGGTGGGGTCCTGAAGCAGTTGTACTATCGTGGTGGACTTCTGAATGGTACGTTTATGAAGATTCTGTATACAAGTATAATCAAGTACAAGATTCTATTTATGCTTACCACAAGATCGAATCCTATGTTGGATATATAGATTTACAGGAATCAAAAACTCACGACATAGCAATAAATCCTTTAGGTGGACTATTAATAAAAGAAAAATACTTATCTGAACCTTCAATTGAAACTGTAGGTCTTGGAGACTACAACTTTAAAGAAATTGGGGCAGTTGATTTGGATTTAGATGGTAATATTGAAATACTTGCTCTGGATTTTAATGGAATAATTTACGTGATAAATACCAATTTTACTTTTGAGTCTGGTTTTCCTATTTCTTTGGATGCAACGTCAGCGGTTTTAGCAAGGGATCTCTTCGGAGACGAGCACCCGGAACTTGTCGTACAGGTAGATTCAGCAGATATTGTTGTATTGGATTGGAAGGGAAAGGAGTGGTATCGTCTCTCCAATCCGAAAGAAAGCGAATTGCGGATGTTGAGTCAGTATCAAGGTTACAATTGTATTTCCACGGAGTCTACCATCTGGTTGTTTGATAGTACCGCTACCACGTATGGGAATGAGTGGCCCTATATTCATCACGATCCATCAAATAGTCGTTCACTCGTTGCATATGTAGATTTTAGAGTACCAGATGCGAATAAGCTTATCGATACACACCGAACATACAACTACCCCAACCCTACTGAAGACGGCTCCACGACTATTCGTGTTTTTGTGGAATCAGCAGAAAAGGTGGAGATCAATATTTACGATATCGCTGGCTACTTTGTGAAAAGTCTCGTCATTGATGCACCAACCCATGGGGAAGTGAATGAAGTAGTGTGGGATGTGTCTGATATAGAGAGTGGTGTCTACCTTGCCAATGTGATAGCCACGAAAGAAGACCGGTCTGAAAATAAAATTTTAAAAATTGCAGTGGTGCATTAACGCTAAATTTAAGGCTTTAACCTTTTAAAAATAATATGGAAGTATGATTGTAAATCTGTCATTTTTTAAAACCCTAAAGGGTGAAATCCGTAGAACGGAGTTTAGGCTTTATCCAGGAATTTAGGCTTTAGCCTTTTAAAAAAAGTATGTTAGTAATTCAATCGTTTTTTAAAACCCTGAAGGGTGAAATCCGTGAAATAGATAAAATCCTAATGTGTAAAATCCATATCCAACTCTGGATTGTATTTTTACTTTTACACGGAGTTGGACTTTCTCAAGTGAGCTACAACCATCCCGAGATTGATTGGCACACATTTGAAACAGAACACTTTTACATTCATTTTTACGATGAAACAGAACGGACTGCCCGTGAAGGCGCTACTGTTGCCGAGAGCGTTTATCCCCACGTTACTAAAGTCTATGATTATGAACTGCCAACAAAAACACATTTAATTTTTCTCGACACCGACGATTTTTCCAACGGTGCTGCATATTACTACGACAACAAAATCGAAATATGGGCTTCACCTATGGACTTCGAATTGCGGGGGAGTCACCGATGGTTGCAAAATGTCATTACTCACGAATTCACACACATTGTCTCCTTGCAGAAGGCGATGAAATTTGGTAAAAATATTCCAGGCGGTTATTTGCAATGGATTCAATATGAGGATGAAAAGCGGGAGGACGTTTTATATGGCTACCCCTATACACTTGTTTCTTATCCTATCCCGGGAACGACTGTTCCCCCGTGGCTGGCTGAGGGTACAGCTCAATATATGTATGAAAAAGCTACGCACGATTTCTGGGATACACATCGGGATATGATTCTTCGGGATCGAGTACTAAACAATAATCTTTTATCGTTTACAGAGATGAACACATTTGGGAAAAAGGGTATAGGAAATGAATCCACCTATAATGCAGGGTTCGCTCTGGCGAGGTATATCGCTCTTAAATACGGTGAGGATACGCTGCGAAAAATTATGGTTAGTCTATCAAATTCTCTTCACTATTCTATCAACAAAGCTATTAGAGATGCAACAGGGCTATCGGGAATTCAGATTTACAATGATTTTAAAGTAAGTCTGGAAGAACAGTATAAATCATCAACAGAAATCATAGGTTCTCATAAACAACAGGGGAAGATATTAATTGAGAAAGGAACTACAAATATTCATCCTGTCTGGGCACCCAACGGAAATCGATTTGCATACCTTTCCAATGCCGGTAACGACTTTTTCTCTCAAACCGATTTATATATTTACTCACTGGAATCAAAAAATAGTGAAAAAATTGTTGCGGGTGTTTTTTCTGCTCCCTCTTGGAAGTCCACAGGCGATGTTATTTACTACAGTAAAAAATCCAAACCAGATTTTCACGGTTCCAAGTGGTTTGACATTTATAGTTACTCCTTTGATGATAAAGATGAAACGCAACTAACGGAAGGCGCTCGAGCCATTTCACCGATTCTTCTACCGGGAGACAGTCTGTTAGCCTACATTGCTGTGAATGATGGAACACATAATGTATTTATGATCAATTTAAACACAGAACGATCTGAACGAATAACAGATTTTGATGATGGGAAACAGTTATTCAGTTTGACTTATGATGAAGTGAATAATTCCCTGATTTGCGATTTTGTTGAAAATCATTTTCGAAATACTGCAATGTTGAATCTATCGTATACAACATTTACTCATTACATTGCTACTGAGGATTGGGATGAACGGGATATCACAATTACCCCAGGTAGGGGAGTAATCTATTCAGTGGACAAAAGCGGAATTTTTAATCTATTTTTTCTTGATACACAAACTGGAAATCAAAGATATATCACAAATGTCATAGGTGGTGCATTTATGCCGGATGTAAGCAGGGATGGGAAAATCCTCTATTCTCTTTATGAAAATGGGGGATATAAGATAGCTCTATTGGAAAGCATGGAATTTATCGAAGAGCAAAAGGTCGGATACAATCCTGATTATTATCAAAAATTTCAGGAATTGCCAGAACCAATTACTCAGCAGGACACTACACAATCCCAATCTTATACCGATTCTTTTTCACCGATGTTTGTCTTTCCCAAACTGATGATGGATTACGGGATGATGAAACCAGGGATTTATTTTTACTCCAGCGAAATTCTGAATAAACTGAATATCTTTGGGGGAGCTTCACTGAATAGAGTTTTTGATACTGACCTCTTTTTACTATTTGAATACAGGAAATTTTACCCGACTGTTTTTACTGAAATATTTTACCTGATCCGCAATGTCTCGGAAAAAACCCAATGGGTCGTATATGACCAAGAGTATGATATCAAATTCAGACTATTTCAGTGGGATGCTGGAATAAAAGTCCCTATTCAAGGGAATCATGAATTAAAGATATACGGTTCATATCAGAACTTCCGAGAGGCAATAAAATTATATTCTGAGGAAGGGATGGGTAAAATTGGGTTTGATTATTATATTGGAAAACATGCAGGAATTGAGTGGTACTCAGAAATTCATAAACCAGCGGTAGATTTCGATATCAACCCGGGTAATGGATTGAGTTTCGATACAGACATTCGATTTGAATCGAACCGATTTTTTGATGGGTTTAAAATAAATGAGGATTATTCCACACCTCAGGCAATATATCTTCGATATAAATTCTTTAGAGTTTCATCTTTGGGGGAAATTCATTTTACGATTCCAAAAACAGAGAGGTGGACAGTAACTGTTGGAATTCAAGGAGGTTGGCTTTCCGAGACAAAAGTGGATTCCTTCTTCAACTTTTTTGCTGGCGGGATGCCCGGGTTGAGAGGATATCCGTTCTATAGTATTGAGGGGAACAGACTTGCTATTACCAGTTTTTCGTTTCGGATTCCTTTGATGCAGCAAAAGCATTTCGCCATTGGACCGTTCATACTGCAAAATATTGTGATTGGAGCAATTGGGCAGTTTGGTGATGCATGGTCAGGGAGTTTGGATAATTTCAAAGGAAAACGATCAGCAGGAATTCAGATAAGATTTGGAGGATTTTCATTTTACAATTATCCCACAGGAATTGCTGTGGAAGTTCACAAAGGATTGGATAAATTTTCTATTGGTAAAAATGCCTATGGAGAAGATTTTAAAACATATTTCACACTAATGTTTGGGTTTTGATATGAAAACAAAAAGATCGCTATCATTCATTTTAACATTTCTCATCACCAGTCAATTATTTGGCGGTTCTGGTATGGATTTTGGAACCTACCGACCGGAGTTTCATGGATATTTACCACTTTTTTTTCAACAGGAAACTAATGAAAAAATTAATCAAGCTCAGGATAAAAAATTATCAATAGCAGTTATTGACTTTAACGCAAAGGGCATTTCTACTTCAGAGGCGAGTGCACTGACTGATAGACTTATAAGTGAGTTGGTTAAATTGGATGAATATCGTGTTATGGAAAGAGAGTTGATGAAAGAAATATTAATTGAACAAGGGTTCCAACAAACTGGATGTACATCCGATGAATGTATAGTTGAAGTAGGGCAAATTATTGCTGTTCAGCAAATGGTGGGTGGTAGTATAAGTAAGGTTGGAGATACATTTTCAGTATCAGCAAAGATAGTGAGTGTAAGAACTGGTGAAATTGTTCATAGTGTTACTTATGATTTTGAAGGTGATATCGATAAGATTATGACAGAAGGTATGAAGAATGTTGCCCTCTTGCTCATTGGACGCGATACAACGCAAGAGTTTAGTACTGTAATTAGAAAGGGTGTGCTCAATATCAGCTCTGACCCTATTGGTGCTGAAGTGTGGTTGGATGGAAAAAAGTGTGAAAGAGCTACCCCAATAAACATCGATGATCTTGATGTTGGAAAACGAAGTGTTTATGTTCAATCTGATAATATGGTTGGATATAAAGAAGTTGAGGTCTTCACAGGTGATACTACTAATGTTCATATTATATTGAATCAAAAAATCTATCCTGCTCGAAGCTTGATTATGTCTCTCGCTATTCCTGGTGCCGGGCAGTGGTATG
>CAZVFT010000072.1:0-12346 GCA_964626495.1 uncultured bacterium | reverse complement strand
TTATTAGATATGTTCTAAATTTAGACTTATTCATTGTTGGTAATTGGTTATTGGTTAATGGTGAGCACTGTTCACTATCTACCACTAACCACTCCACCAGTTACCACTTAACCCACTGAGTTTCATCTCCACCAGACTTATGAGTATGATATCGCGCCAGGACAAACAGATAATCTGATAAACGATTAAGATACACAATCCACAGCTCTCGTCCTTTTTCCGTTTCAAGTAACCCTATCAATGCTCGCTCAGCCCTCCGACAGACTGCTCTGGCAAGAAACAGTCTCGAGGAAAACTCATCTCCACCGGGTAAGATGAATTCTTTCAAAGGGGGGAGTTCACTATTCATCTTTTCGATATGTCTTTCTAGAGAATTAACCCGGTCATCAGGAAGAAGATTCAAATCACTATCCGGTAACGCAAGTTCCCCACCCAAATTAAAGAGGTCGTTCTGGATAGATTTGAGGTCAGATATGCAGGAATTATCCGTTGTTTTAGTGATGGCAAAACCGAGGAAAGCATTTAGTTCATCAATCTCGCCGATGGTATGGATTCGGGGGTGATTCTTGGAAACTCGAGTTCCATTTCCCAACTCGGTGTCTCCTTTATCGCCTCTTTTTGTGGTTACTCTGGTAATTCGCATCAAAAGAAAATAACACTAATTAAGATAAAAATGGGAATTAAAATTGGGATAGAATATTTCAGCATATATCCGAAGAAACTCGGCATATCGATTCCTGATTCTTCCGCAATGGATTTTACCATAAAGTTGGGAGCGTTGCCGATGTATGTGTTTGCTCCCATAAAAACAGCTCCTGCTGAAATTGCCAGAAGGGTATTGTAGTGTGGGCCCATGAGGTTTACAGGATCACCACCCGCTGTATTAAAGAATACAAGATAGGTGGGAGCATTGTCCAGAAAGCTGGATAGAATACCTGTCGCCCAGAAATACATGGTGTTCACAGGATTTCCACCGGCATCGGAAACGGATTGAATAACAGGGGATAACGCTCCTTCAACACCCGCTTTTAATATGGCGATAGCCGGGATAATCGTAACGAAGATACCGGCAAATAGTTTTGCGACCTCCTGAATAGGAAACCAGGTATATTCATTTGCCTTCCGAATAGTTATGGGTGTTACCTTCCAGCTAATGAATACGAGAGCGAGAAGCAACAGGTCTCTGGTGAGGTTTTGAAGTTCAACGTTAACATGATAGACAGTAAAAGAAATGTCCGGACGCCAAAATCCACTCAATAGTACAGAGGATAATACTCCAAGGAGTAAGAGGAAATTAATTTTTCCTTCCAGTCCTAACGTCTTTTTTGGAGTATCAGATACAGTAAAGGTTCTGTTTGAAAAATCCTCTCTTCTGTAGAAATAAGAATCGATGATATAAAAAAGAATGAGCAGGAAAAACACTACGAAAAGCATAGGAAGTAACATCGCTTTAGTTGTCCAGAAAAAATTTACACCTTTAAGAAATCCCAGAAAGAGAGGAGGATCTCCCAGGGGAGTCAGGGAACCCCCAATATTCGCAACGAGGAAGATAAAAAATACTACAGTATGAACCTTGTGTTTACGCCATTTATTCGCCCGAAGTAGGGGGCGGATCAACAGCATGGCAGCACCTGTGGTTCCCATCCAGCTGGCTAAAATAGTACCCACTACAATAAACCCCGTATTAACGATTGGAGAGCCCTGTAAATTTCCTGTAAGACGAATGCCCCCAGAAATCGTAAAAAGAGCTAAGAGTAAAATAATAAAAGGAAAGTATTCCAATAATGATACGTGTAATAGTTCATAAAGTGTGATGGAATATCCCTGGGTGAATAAGGAGGGAATAATAAACATAAGTGACCAGAACAGGGATACTTTTCCATAATTATGGTGCCAGAAGTGTGGAGCAACCAGTGGGAAAATGGCAATAGATAAAAGGATACCGATAAATGGTAATGCCCACAAGATGGAAAGATTCTTTCCCACTATGTGAGGAGAGTGGTGAGAAGTGTCAATGGAATGGATTGGGTCGGGCGAGAAGTCAAGGTCTTCACCAACCAATGAAACTGGTGCTGAAAGAAGGAGGATTGAAATAGTAAAGATGGTGAATAAGTGTTTAACCGTCATTTCTTCTGATTTCCTTTTACTAATCGGAGCGAAAGTTAAAATTTACTGATGAGAATGAATAATAAAATTGTCGATTTCATAATTATACACTAATACAAATATTCCTATTGTAAATTAAACTATGGAGATTTTATTGGCAATCGTTGTCATCGGATTTTCCGTGTTAGCATTGACTGTTGGAGTTATTGTGAAACGGCCATCAATTTTCGGGAGATGTGGTCACGGTAAGATAATTATTGATGGTGAGGGAACGACCTGTCCAAGTTGTAGTGAGGAATCAGCCAAGTGTAATGCTAATAATGCAGACTAATTTATCCGGCTACTGACAGACCTGTCAGGCAATTGACTGATTGCTGCTGCCCATTTTGTATATTAATTCTTGTTTCATTGCTGCTATTTCTCCAGTATTCTCATTCCTGAGCTTTTCACCATTCTAAATTTATCTTTTCCTTCCCTTTTAATTAATAATGTTTCCACATCATTCAGTGACTCAATAAGTGCCAATCCTTTTTCTTCCCCAAGAACCATCAAACCGGTAGCTAACGCATCTGCATCCATACAAGTAGGGGCAATTACCGTCGCAGAAGCTACCTTTGTTTCAACAGGATATCCTGTCTTTGGATTGATAACGTGAGAGTAGATTTGATCGCCGAATTGGAAGAAGTTTCTGTAATCCCCGGATGTCGCCATAGCTTGATTAAGCAAAGGGACTACAGCTCCAATTTGCTGACCGGGTAGGGAACCGAGCTGGGGGATATCAATTCCAATTCGCCATGGAACATTGTTTTCATTATGCCCCATACAACCAACTTCTCCACCAATCTCGATAAGATAACGATTATATCCACTTTGAGTACAAAACTCTGATATCTTATCTACTCCAAATCCTTTTGCGATTGCGTTTAAATCGAGAGTAACATCTGGATCAATTTTTCTCAGTTTTGTTTCGTGAACAATTAGCTTAGTATATCCCACAGATTTGAGGGTTTGTTTAATTAATTCTGGAGGAGGGAACTCTTCGGATTGATTTTGTGGGGATGCTGAGGAACCGAATCCCCAGATATCCAGGATGGGTTTTACAGTGATATCGAAAGCTCCTCCAGTCATTTCCGAGATGGTTAGAGCACACTCAACCACCCTGGCAAAATCGTGGGAAATCGTGAAGTCTTCTCCCGCTTTCATTCGGTTAAATCGTGAGATTTCGCTTTCCGGAAGATAGGTTGACATCTGTCGATTTACTTCCACGAGGATGGAATCAATATCATTTTTTAATTTACTCGGTATCAATGGGGAACCATGTTCGCCAATAATTTTAATGGTATAGGTGGTACCCATAGTTTGTCCGGTGATGGTAACAGCTTTCTCTGATGGTTCACATCCTGTCAGACACAATGATATAGTAAAAAAGCCCAACAAAAGTTGGACTTTCAGGAATTGTTTGTTGAAACGCATTTTAAAATTTATCATAGGCTATCATTTCCGGTTCAATACCGAGATTGTAAAGCATATCATCACACGCATCTATCATCAATGGCGGTCCACACATATAGTATTCAATTTCATCGGGATCCTCGTGATTTTTCAGGTACATATCATAAACAACCTTATGAATAAAGCCGGTTGGTCCCGTCCAGTCATCTTCAGGAAGTGGCTCTGACAAAGCTACTGCGTAAGAAAAATTGGGAAATTCATTTGTCAACTTTTTGAAGTCTTCATCATAAAACATTTCTTTCATGGATCGTGCACCGTACCAGTATGATATTTTTCGTTTGGTTTTTTTTGTTAAAAGCATATCACAAATGTGGCTGCGCATAGGTGCCATTCCTGCACCTCCACCGATATAGAGCATTTCCCGATCACTTTCCTTTGCGAAAAATTCACCATAGGGACCTGATATCGTTACTTTATCCCCCGCTTTTAGATTGAAAATATAGGATGAGGCAATGCCTGGTGGAACGTGAGGGAATTCAGGTGGTGGTGAAGCAATTCGGACGTTCAGCATAAGAATATTTCCTTCAGCCGGATGGCTTGCCAGGGAATATGCCCGTGTAACTGGTTCGTCATTTGCTGAATGATATTTCCACATATCGTATTTGTCCCAATCTTCCCGGTATTCATCTTCGATATCAAAATCTTTGTAGTTTAGTTCATACTCCGGAATGTCAATCTGGATATAACCACCCGCTCGAAAATCCAATGTTTCACCTATTGGCAGGTCAAGGATTAATTCTTTAATAAATGTGGCGACATTTTTATTGGATCGGACGGTACACTCCCATTTTTTAATGTTGAAAATTTCGTCAGGGATGTGGATTTTCATATCCTCCTTGACCTTTACCTGACAGGCTAAACGCCAGTTGTCTCTGGCGTCCTTACGGTTGATATGTCCGGTTTCGGTAGGTAATATTTCGCCACCCCCGTTTAGAACTTGAGCAGTGCACATAGCACAGGTTCCGCCTCCTCCACAGGCAGATGGCAAGAAAATTTGTCTGTTTGCCAGGGCAGTAAGGAGTGTGGAACCGGGTCTTACTTTTACTGATTTTTCAGGATCGTTATTGATTTCAACATCAACTTCACCTTGAGGAAACAATCGGTCGCTGGCGAAGTTAAGCACAATTACCAGCATCAGAATTAAAAAGGTAAAAAAGGCAACTCCAAGAATGGTTATAATCATCCCTATCCTCTTATAAACTGATACCTGAAAAAGCCATAAAAGCCATTGATAGAAGTCCGGTTAACAGCATTGTAATTCCGATCCCCTGCAAACCCTGAGGGACATTAGAGTAGCGAATTTTATGACGAATAGCTGCCATCGCTGTGATTGCTAGAAAGAATCCAACTCCCGATCCAAATCCAAAGACTGCGGACTCACCAAAATTGTAATTTCTTTCCACTAAAAATAGTGATCCCCCAAGAATGGCACAGTTTACCGCAATTAAGGGGAGAAATATCCCGAGATTGTGGTATAAAGCAGGTAAAAACCTGTCAATAATCATTTCAACCAGTTGAACCATTGCGGCAATAACAGCGATAAATGCGATGAAATTCAAATAACTCAAATCTACATCTGGTAATCCAGCCCAGGACAGTGCTCCTTTTTGCAGGAAAAAATGATGAAGTGCCCAGTTGGTAGGGGCAGTAATGGTGAGTACAAAGATTACAGCAATTCCCAATCCAATGGAGGTCTCAACCTTTTTAGAGATCGCCAGAAAAGAGCACATACCGAGGAAATAGGCGAGAAGTATATTCTCGACAAATATGGATTTAGTGGCTAAACTCAGATAGTGTTCCAACATTTTAGACTTCTTCCACTTTTGAGATGGTTCTCTGGATCCATACGATTAATCCCAGAATAATAAAAGCTCCCGGAGACAGAACCAGCAACCCTATGTTAGAGTATCCTGCACCGTAGGCTGCATCAGGAATAATCTGAAATCCTAAGATGGAACCGCTGCCCAATAGTTCACGGAAAAATGAGACAACAATTAGTATTATTCCATACCCCAGGGCATTTCCAATCCCATCAAGAAATGCTTTCCCGGGAGAATTTTGCATCGCAAAAGCTTCTGCTCGACCAAGAACGATACAGTTTGTAATTATCAGTCCCACAAATACCGAAAGTTGCCTGCTGATATCGTACAGATACGCTCGTAACACCTGATCTGCAATAATGACAAGAGAAGCTATCACAGTTAACATTACGATGATTCTTACCCTGGTTGGGATGAACTTCCGGAGAAAACTGATAATAGTATTTGACAGGGACAATACGAAGATTACAGCCAGTGTCATCACAATGGCGGTATCCATCTTGACCGTTATAGCCAGCGCTGAACAAATTCCGAGAATTTGGGTACCAATAGGGTTGTTACTGATGAGAGGATCTTTCAGGATATGTTGCGAATTTTTACTTATCAAAGCCATAATTTATTCTGTCATCCCCCGAATAGAATTAAAAAATGGATAGTACCGTTCGAGATCTTCCTTCAAAAAGTGAGTTAACCCTTTACAGGTCAGGGTAGATCCAGAGATTCCGTCAACTTGGTGGGGATCACCGGGATCTGCTTTACCTTTTGCCACTTCAATACCGATTAGATTTCCTCTCATATCTGCAATTTGTTTCCCAACAAAATTTGAGGTGAACCACTCCTTCTCAATTTCTCCACCAAGACCCGGTGTTTCTCCATGTTGATAAAAGGTAATTCCCCTTATAGAGTTACCATCAGGTTCCAAAGCCAGATAGCCGTAAATCGTTGACCATAATCCCTTGCCAGAAATGGGGATAGCATAACCCCTAATTGTGGCATTAACCTTGTAAGTATAAATGGGTAATTGATCCTTCTGTTTCGGTGCCAGTTCTCCTCTTTCCAATTCCTTGAGAGTGTTTCCCGAGTAATCCACCACGATACCGGTAATGTTTTCTGTGAAAAGATTTTGAATAACATCAGCTGACAGTTTTTGGTCTCTTTCTTCTGGAATATTAAGGCATTTGAGAATATTTTTTTTGATATCATTCTCCACATTTTGTTCCTGTCGGACCTTCAGGGAAGTAGCAGCTATGGAGAGTAAAAATCCCAGCACAATTGTGATGGTACTCATAAAGAGCAATGTGTAGGTATTACTGCGCATACCGTGCCAATCGTTTTTTTATGTTTGTCTGGACGACGAAGTAATCAATCAGTGGAGCAAAGGCATTCATCAATAAAATTGCCAGCATTGTTCCCTCGGGATAAGCCGGATTGATGGAGCGGATAATCACCGTTAGAAATCCAATCATAAAACCATAAATCCATCTTCCACGATTGGTCTGTGCCGCTGATACCGGGTCAGTGGCCATAAACACTGTACCAAATAAAAAGCCACCCATGACTAGATGATAGTGTGGGGGTAGAGTCAGCATGGTATTGGTGGATAATGGCGAAAATAGATTGGTTAGTAATGCTGTCAAGACAAGTCCAATCACAGAGCCTGTCATAATGCGCCAGGATCCAATTTTTGTATACATTAGGATAATGGCACCGATAAGGATCATTGCAGTGCTGGTTTCGCCGATAGATCCCGGAATCCATCCCCAGAACATATTCCACCAGGAATAATCAAATTGCTGGAATTGGTTTAGCAGTGTCACAGCGTTCTCAGCGGATTCGGAGGTTGAGACAGCTAAGGCGGTAGCGCCGGAATATCCGTCGGTGGCTGAAATCCAGACCCGATCTCCAGAAATTGAAGCGGGGTAGGCAAAAAAGAGGAATGCTCGAGCAACCAGAGCGGGATTGAAAATATTCATCCCCACTCCGCCAAATATTTCCTTTCCGATAACAATTCCAAATGAAGTAGCAACAAAAACCTGCCAGAGCGGAATTTCAGGGGGCACGATCAGGGGAATCAGGGCGCAGGTCACCAGGAATCCTTCATTGATTTCATGCCTTCGTACCACCGCAAACAGGATTTCCCAAACAGCTCCTGCAATAAATGTAATCAGAATTATTGGGGCAATGACCTTTAATCCAAACCAAAAAATTTGTGACCAAGTTCTGGTAACACCTGCCGCAAGAAAGGCTTGAAATCCGAGATTCAGTATACCAAAGATGTAGCACGGGACCAGGGCGATCACGACAAGAATCATCACTCGTTTCATATCGAGACTATCCCGAATATGGGGAGCAGATTCCGTTGTGATGTCCGGGGTATAAAGGATGTTATCTGCTGCTTCATAAATTGGCCAGAACTTCTTTAACGTTTTCCGTTTTTCAAACTGGCCTCCAACGGAATCAAGAAGGTTACGTAACCATTTCATCAGAATTACCCTTCCTTCTCCATTAGTTCAAGTCCCTGGCGAATAACAGCACCTACATCAATTTTACTTGGACAGGCAAAAGTACATAAAGCAAAATCTTCCTCATCACACTCTATGATACCTAATTGTTCCATTTCATCAATATCCCGGGCAAGAATGGCACGGTAAAGTGGGTTGGGAAGAATATTCATAGGCAGGACACTTTCCCAGGCGCCGATAGGAACGATGGCACGAATGCTGCCATTTTGCAATGTGGTAAATGGGAATTTCCTGTTTTTAGCGCCAAAAAATGTCTTGGAAAGACTGTACTGGCTTTTACTGGAACCGGGAGCCAGCATACCGAGGAATTTCCTTTCCCTTCCTTCAGGGATGACAGAAACTGTAGTATTGTAATATCCCAAAAATCCGTCCAGTTCAGTTTCGGTTCCGATGAGCGGATTTCCTGATACGATCCGGTTGTTTTTCCCCACAACATTATGTTTCAAAATGGTTTCAAGCTGAACTCCAATTCGTGTTTTCAGATGAATGGGATTTTCAATGGAAGGACCGCCCACAGAGATAAGTATGGTTGGATCAAATTTACCTGTCAGGAAGAAATTGCCGAGGGTAACAACATGCTGTGCCTGAACTGTCCATACCATATCTCCGGGTTTGAGGGGACGGATGTGATGAATCTGGATACCGACATTTCCTGCTGGATGAGAACCAGTAATGCGATGGAGTTCAACATTCTGTAATGCAGTAAACGTTTCACACGTGGAATTTTTTCCTATGGTCAGGTGAACACTACCAGAAGTAAGTTGACGAAGAATATTTATTCCTGCCTGGAATGAAACCTGTTTATCAGAAAGTGCTATATCAAGATCGACGGTGAGGGGAGCGGTATTTATTCCTGAAATGAAGATATCCCGGGGGGTGTCTTCAGGATTAGCAATTTTATTAAAAGGGCGCTGGCGAATAAGGGGCCAGAGATTTCCCTGTTGAATGGATTCCTTGATTTTTTCGCGATTAAGAGATAGTATCTCATCTGACGCATATGCGGTATGAGTCACAGCTTCCTCTTGCGAATCCAGTTGAACCACAATTTGTTCGATTACTCGTCGTGGTCCGTATTTGATTTCTGAAATAGTTCCACAACCGGGTGAAGCCCATTTTACGGTGGGATTTTTTTTATCAAAAAACAAAGGGGAACCAATTTGAACAGTATCCCCTTCTTTTACATAAAGTTTTGGTTTGATATTACGAAAATCGACCGGTCGAATCGCAACGTATTTTGAAGTTGAGGCTTTAAGAATTTCTCTCTTTGGCTCTCCGGTAATTCGGATATTGTGACCTTTTTTGATTCGAATGTTAGCCATTATGCGTTACGATCATTATTATCAGTCGGACGAACTGTTAGTTTGGAATATCATCACCGCTTTTTACCATCTTATCAGACAATAAATTGAGGGGAAGTTTATGATGAAATAAAGGAAAAATCCATGAAAAGTTGAAGGTTCATCAATGATCCGTCAGTAGCCTGAAATCTGTTTTACGGATTTTACCCTTTTTAAAACGTAATTACGTAATTATGTAAATACGTAGCCGTCGGTGATCCGGCGCTTCAGCGTTGGTCGCTGACGGTGTCCACTTGTATCACCCACCGTCACCGACCCGTTCCGGGATCAGTGACGGTTAAAACTCACTGCTCACCACTCACCATTTACTATTCACCAGCTACCGCTCACCACTCACCAGTCACCATTTACCCTGCCTTTCGGCTTCGCACAGGAGGAGGGTAGGAATGACGCAACCTCAAGACCTATTACTCTCATAAACCTATCCAAACTTTTTATATCCTCGGGCGAATTCTTTGCACTCTCTACGGTGAAATTCTTCAACCCCCCCAATTTAATCTCGTATCATCACCAGCATCATTTTAAATTTTTCAACGGCTTTCAGGGCGTGCTGTTCGTTTGCTTGCATAATAATCATTTCACCGGATTTAACACGATGAGGTGTTGCTGAAATTGTGATATCCGCTTCACCATCCAGAATTTGCACCAAGGCGTCAAACGGAGCGGTATGTTCGGATAATCCCTGCCCTTTATCAAATGCAAACAAAGTGACCGTACCGGTATCCTTTTTGATGAGCGTTTTACTGACCACCGAGTCGTCCTGATAATCAATGAGTTGTTCAATATTCTGGGTTTGATATAAATCGTTCATTTTCTGTTCCTTTGTTTAATGATGTTGATAATATTGAATCCACACAATCGTCCCGATTCCGCATTTCCTGTTATTCAATTTTCTCAAACAATTCAGGTAAAATATTGCCTGCTTTTCCACGGATAAGCTCATCGTAGAGATATGACATCTCGGATAATTCTGGATTGATTTCAAGACACAAGGCTTCGTTGCTTTTTGCCAGTTGCGGGAATCCAGCTGCCGGCCAGACAGCCCCGGATGTCCCGACACTGATGAACAGATCGCAATTCCCGATTGCTTTTGTCGCCTTGTTGATGACATTTTCATTGAGCATATCACCAAACCATATGATATCCGGCCTGAGCCAGGTACCGCACTCACATTTGTAACTTTTATATGATTTGTTGAAATCCTGCGTCACAAGATCGCATTCTGTGCACCGTAAGCGCCAGGCGGAACCGTGCAGTTCAATTACCTTTTCAGATCCGGCTCTCTGGTGCATTCCATCAATATTTTGAGTGACAATGGTTACCTGAGGATGACGTTTTTCTATTTCAGCAATAACGTGATGACCTGCATGGGGCTGACAATCGAAGAGAACTTTACGCCGTTTCTCGTGAAATTTGAGTACCTTTTCGGGATCCCGATCAAATGCTTCCTGACAGGCATATTCCTCCCAGCGATATTTGTGCCAGATACCTCCTCTTCCTCGATATGTGGGAACACCACTTTCTGCTGACATCCCGGCACCGGTGAAAAAGACGATGGAGATGTAATCCTCAGGACGCAATTTTTGTGTTGATTTCATAATTCTAATCCAGTATACCGAGGTAAAGTTTACGTGATTGGATAAAATTTATCAATGTAATTGACGATCTGGAAGGGAATTTGGTGAATGTTATCTGGTGAGTACCTGCCCGACAGATGTCAGGCGGGCCTGCTCTGTGAAATGCGAAGAATGAGCATATTTCACCGGGGGTAGAGTAGCAAGTGGTACTCACCATTTACAAATAACCAGTAACCATAACCATCGGTGATTCCGCCGATGGCCGGATCGCCTACCCGTAGACTGGCTGGGGGTATGCAACCAGTCATGCTCCCGACTGAGGGGTGGTCTGGACTTTCCGGGCCTGTCCAGCGACTGACGGAGGGGAGGCTATTTGCAAATAATATTACCAACAATAATGTGTGATGAAACAAATAAATAAACTGTATTTGGGGGAAGTCTTGAATTGACGAGTCCTTAATATGAACTATTTTCAATTTTTTGTAAATTCATTTGCGATGAAAAACTATTTAGAATCATTTCCAGTACCAAGACAGTATGGTGCCTGGGCGATGTTTTTGGTTCCTGCAATTATGGCAGCGACACTTGCAGAACGATGGCGGTGGTCTTCTCTCTTCCTGATTCTGGCGTTTATCCTTATTTTTCTTTCTCACCAACCCGCTATCCGTTTCTTAAGACGTTTTCGTTATCAACGAAAAATCGAAAGAACCTCTCTGTTTTGGGTGATACTTCTTGGAGGGTCAGGATTTGTCATCGCAGGAGTTCTCTTCATCTGGTTCAGACAGTGGATCGCCATGATATTTGGGGGAATTGTTGGGGCGACATTTCTGATTCATCTCTGGCTTACAATGAATAAAGAACATATGTCCATTCCCGGGGAGATTGTGGGTGTATTTGGATTGACAGCTTCCGCACCAACACTCTATCTGTTTCTTCACGGAACGCTGGATGCAAGGGGTTGGGTTCTCTGGATGATCAACTTTCTCTACTTTACGGGTTCTATCTTTTATGTCAAACTGAAATTACGTGTACAACCGAAACTTCCAGAACCTGAGTTAAAGGGAAAGATCAAAGCGGGGATTCCAGTGATAAGTTATAGTTTCCTCGTTCTCATTTACGTTCTGATTGTGACACTCATTCGTGGCTATTCCTGGTTTTTCTTTCTGGCGTATGTACCGTTTTTTATAAAAGTGATTGTCGGTACAATTCAGTGGCAGGACAGAAAATCGCTAAAAATCAACCGGTTTGGTTTTATTGAACTGATACATTCTATCGTGTTTCTTATTTTTTCATTAGCAGGATTTCACTATACCGTATAACCGATATGACTGAAACTGAAAATTATACACCAACGGATTTGATGCCAAAAACGGATAAGCAATTGTATCAATTTTTAGTTCTTCACAATATCCCGTACCTGAATGATCCGTCAAAGGCCGAACAGGCACAGC
>CAZVFT010000071.1:0-12493 GCA_964626495.1 uncultured bacterium | reverse complement strand
TTGAATGGATGATGGGTGATTGGAGATGGATGAAGGAAAAAGGAAGAAGTAAAAAGTAATTATCGATGATGCCCTGTAAGAGCTGGAAGAGGAGATTAGAAAGATCTTGAATCATCTTGGGTTTAACTTGTGAGCCAAGAATATGGTAGATAAACAAACTGACATTGTCATCTATAAACCGAGGGGTAAAGATCCAACTTTTCAGGTTCAATTGAGAGAAGAGACCATTTGGCTGAACGCACATCAAATTGCTTCCTTATTTGGTGTAAATAGACCTGCCATCGTTAAACATATCAATAACATTTACAGAACTAGGGAATTAGAAAAGAAATTAACCTGTTCCATTTTGGAACAGGTTGCCGCAGATGGGAAATTGCGAAAGATGAATTTCTACAGTCTGGATATGATTATTTCTGTTGGATATCGCGTTAATTCAAAAACAGCAACCGATTTCCGCATCTGGGCTACAAACGTCCTCCGTGAATACACAGTAAAAGGCTATGCGCTCAATGAGAAGAGATTGCGGGAGCGTGAGGAACATCTGGAAGAGTTGACCCGCAGTATCAGGCTTATCCAGAGTGTAGTCGAAACCCGGCAGCTTTCCCAATACGAAACACGGGGATTGCTGCAGGTCATTTCTGATTATGCCTATGGACTGAAGACACTGGACGAATTTGATCGCCGAAGTCTAATCATTCAGGATACTCACGAAGATGTCAAGTTTGTTCTCGATTATAAAACCGCCAGAAGAAGCATTGATGAAATGACGACCCAACTTAAGAAGTCTGGGGAAGAGGTGAGTCTGTTTGGCGCTGAAAAGGACGATTCGCTTAAGGGATCACTGAAATCCATTTACCAAACAGTAGGTGGCAAAGACGCATACCCCAGTGTTGAAGAGAAGGCGGCACATCTCCTTTACTTTGTCATCAAGAATCACCCTTTCGTGGACGGCAACAAACGGATAGGCGCGTCCCTCTTTCTATGGTTTCTGGATAGAAACGGGTGCCTTTACAGGGAAGACAGAAGTAAACGCATTGCCGACAACGCCCTCGTGGCTCTCACACTGATGGTGGCGGAGAGCAACCCGGAAGAAAAAGAGCTGATTGTGAAAGTCATCGTCAATTTGATTAATAGAGAGAATTGAGAGACGCGTCCAAGTTCCGCCGATTCTTTGACATAATGAGGAAGTTCAAAAAGTTCTGGGGCAGGCGGAAGCTTTGCGATTTTTCAACTATCCTTACGAGGCGATTGAAGAAGCAATGGCAAATGCTGTTTATCATCGCAGCTATGAACATCCAAACCGTATCGAAGTCAATGTGCGGCTTGATTGTATAGAAATTGTGAGCTACCCCGGTCCTTTGCCGCCTCTTGATGCGAAGGTGCTTAAACAAAAACGGGTTGTAGCAAGGAATTATCGTAATCGTAGAATCGGCGACTTTTTGAAAGAACTTGACCTCACTGAAGGACGTTCCACAGGTTTCCCCAAGATTTACAAGGCAATCGAAAAAAATGGTTCACCTCGACCTGAATTCACCACAGATATAGATCGAAATTATTTTCTTGCCGTCTTCAAGAAACATCCTTTGTACAAGGTTGAGGCCCAAGTTGAAATAGGTGCAACAGAAGAGAAGATCTTAGACTTATGCACAGAAAATCCGAAATCCAAGATGGAGCTGGCAAATTTATTTGGTCACGCCAACGTACCAGGTAATATCAAAAGAGCGGTCCAAAGATTACAAAAAGAAAAACTGTTAGTGTTCACTATTCCGGAGAAACCAAAAAGCAGCAAACAGAAGTACAAAACCACACAAAGGGGGTTGGCTGTAATAAGTGACAAAGGTTGAATGTTTACTTTAGGGGATAACAATCTACTAAAAACCAAACCAATTGCCCTATTCTGTTCTGTCAAATGTCCCGGTGAACTGATCCTGAAAACCTACGATCTCTGTCTAAAATGGCGAAAAGAGGGCAAATCGGTAATCAGCGGGTTCCATTCGCCAATGGAGAAAGAATGCTTGCGTATTTTACTGCAAGGGTCGCAGCCGGTGATAATTAGTCCTGCAAGAGGTATATGGCGGAGAATACCTAAGGAATTAAAAAAATATATTGATTTAGGCCGACTGCTGATCGTATCTAAGTTTCCGTCTTCCGTGAGACGAATTACTACAAGAACATCTATTGAAAGAAACCTTTTCATTGGGGAGATAGCAGACAGGATATTTGTTTCTTACGCAGAGTTAGGAGGTAAGATGGAACACTTATGCAAACATTGGAAAATTGAAGGCAAAAATATCATAACATTCGAAAGCAAATACAATACGAACCTTATTAATATGGCAGTCAAGGTACTATAAAATTATGTACAATTTTAGATCAAATTGACATTGGAAGTATTGCTCTTCGTATTTCCAAAGCAGGTAGATACACAGTCAAAATATATTACGTGCTTTTATTGATTCTATATCGCAAACATCTCAAATTTCATTGTGAAGTCGGAACAGAACCAATCCAATAAAGTCAAGCCTGTTTTAGGATTTTTCAGCAGCACGGTTATTGTTGTTGCCAGCATGATTGGAACAGGCATTTTTACCACCACTGGATTTCTTGTGGCTGATCTTGGTTCTACAGGTCCAGTGCTGCTTCTCTGGGTTGTTGGCGGGGGATTTGCGTTGTGCGGAGCGTTATCCTACGGAGAGTTATCCGCGGCCCTCCCCAGAAGTGGCGGTGAATATCACTTTTTAAGACGCATTTATCACCCTCTCTTAGGTTTTCTGGCGGGATGGATTTCACTCATTGTTGGATTTTCCGCTCCCATTGCTGCTGCCGCCATGGCATTTGGAAAATACACTGGGGCAATATTTCCACACTTCCCAACACTATGGGGAGCTCTTATTCTGGTTGTTCTACTATCATTCATGCATATGATTGATGTGAAAGGCGGTAGTTATATTCAAAATATTTTTACCTTAGTGAAGGTGCTTTTACTTTTGATATTCATTATTTTTGGATTTCTCTATTCACCATCCGCAGTACAAGTACCTGTTGAAAAAAGTCTCAATTGGTCTACCATTTTTAGTCCTGCGTTTGCTGTGGGTTTGATTTTTGTATCTTTCGCCTACAGCGGCTGGAATGGTGCTACGTATGTCATCAGCGAGGTAAAACGACCAAAGAAAACCATCCCGCTGGCTCTGATAACAGGGACGGTTCTGGTTATGGTATTCTATTTTTTTCTGAATGTTGTATTTTTACGAGCAGTCCCACTTTCCGAACTTGCCAACGTAGTGGAGGTCGGTCACATTGCAGCAACCCATTTATTTGGACCCGCCACGGCAAAGTTCATCAGCTTACTCATTGCTCTATCGCTAATCTCTACCATCAGTGCCCTCGTTATGACCGGCCCACGTGTTTACTCAACCGCCGGTCAGGACTTCCCGCTATTCACGAAATTAGCGACGTTGAGTTCGCGCGGGGTCCCCGTCTTCGCTATCGGACTTCAAGCTGTCGTTGCTATTGTGATGATACTCACCGCTACTTTTGATAAACTGCTGATTTACGTCGGCTTTACCCTGAGTCTTTCCACCGGGCTTACAGTTGCAGGAGTGCTATTCCTCCGCTTTCGAGAACCGAATCTTCCTCGACCATACCGGACGTGGGGATATCCGGTTGTTCCCATTCTGTACATCCTTCTCTGTCTCTGGATGGTGATCCACAGCATCTCCATTCGACCGATTGAATCTCTCGCCGGTGTCCTGACACTTGGAATAGGAATTCTTATATACTATTATTCTAAACGAAGCAATCGGTAGAACTCTTCCATATGGATTTTCAGTCCCTGCAATCCAGTGTCCTGATCTGATGGCTCCTTGACAATTCAATTTTTATTGAAAGAGCAGTGGTTATTATTTTTGGTTTTTCACAATATCCCGTACCTGAATGATCCGTCAAAGGCCGAACAGGCACAGCCAGGCTCCCGACTGGTTCTGTCAGGCTCCCGACTGAGAGAAATGAATTTGTATTCAGAAATGGTCCGAGATACAAGCATTAACGCGGTGTCAACACCCAAATACCACCCCCTCCCAGCCTGCTCCCGACCAACGGAAGGGCTGGCAGGTTTTCATTCTCCCCTCCGCCGGTAGTCGGACAGGCATCGAGGGGGAGAAGATTTTGCAGGGAAGTCACATCTCAGATTCTTGTTGTAGACCCTGTGGGCAAAACTGTTTGAAGCCATGCTACCAAGAACTCCTCTCTCCGCCAGCCGGCGGGAGAGGAAAAAAGGTGAGGGGGGATCTTTTCTCTTCCCTGTCCGCCCTTCGGGAGCGGGTCAGCAGTTTCGTTGTAACAAAAGCTACGAGAGTTTTTGTAAGATTGAATATGGATCACATTGGACAAATCGTAAAATGAAAATGCTATCCAGGTACACATTATTGTGATGAGCCTTATTTTTGTTATTTTATTTTAGATAATCATTCTGGGATATTAACTTTTACCGACTTTCGTGACTCCAAATTATTGAGGGCTATTTGATCATGTCCATTTCGACCATATCTCTTAGTAAAGAACTTCGTAAATACCTTTTAGATGTATCTGTTCGGGAGCCCGATGTGCTCAAACGACTGCGTGAAGAAACAATGAAAATGGAATACAGTCGGATGCAAACTTCTCCTGAACAGGGAGCTTTTATGGCTTTTCTAGTTGAATTAATTGGTGCACACCGGACACTCGAGATAGGCGTTTTTACCGGTTACAGCACTCTTGCTGTAGCCTTAGCATTGCCCGAAGATGGACAAATCACGGCTTGTGATATCAATAAAGAGTGGACGGATATTGCTCGTCGATACTGGGAGGAAGCCGGGGTTACCCACAAAATAGATTTACAGATTGCACCAGCGATTGATACCCTTGATAGTTTAATAGCTGACGGAAAAGGTGAATCCTATGATTTCGCTTTCATTGATGCAGATAAGGTAAACTACAATGGTTACTTTGAACGTGCTTTGAAATTAGTACGCAGTGGGGGCATTATTGCAATTGATAATGTGCTCTGGGGAGGAAGTGTAATTGACGAGCAACAGCAAGATGCGGATACACGCGCCATCAGGTCTCTCAATGAAAAAGTGTATCGTGATAAACGCGTGACAATTAGTATGGTGCCGATTGGAGATGGTTTAACTCTTGCATGTAAGCGATAAAGCTTTTAAAATGTTATTTTTCATAACAACGGAGAGTTGCAATGACTAAAAAGTTATTCAGATTATCTCTTATTCTTTTCACCTTAATATTACTTCAGTCAAGAGAAAAATAGGTGAACTGGTTTAAAAAATTAGCTGAACTACCCATTGGAGTGAAACTAACTATCACTCTCATTATTTTTCTAATTGGATTAAAGTTTGGAGCTATTGTTCTAATTTTTCTCCCTTTTGTTTTTTATACGTGGAAGAAAAAATGACACCCGTTTTTTTCAGCAGTTTTGGTCGAACGGAAACAGGATACGTTCGATACAAAAATGAAGATGCCTTTCTCAACTCAGATGAGGAAGGAATCTATTGTGTGGCAGACGGTTTGGGGGGACATCATGGTGGAGAAGTAGCCAGCCGTCTAACTGTAAGTCTCTACAGAAATAATATGAAGACTTTACGCCAAAGAGATGAAAAATGGGAAGCCAATCATTTCACAAAACTTCTGAAAACCCTGAATAATGAAATTATAAAACATGGTTTACATCATCCTGCAGTGGCTGGCATGGGGACTACTTTTTCGGGTCTGGTGATAGAAAATGAAAAAGTGGGCTGGATCGTTCACACAGGTGACAGTCGAGTATACGGATTTTCACAGTCGAAAAAGCTAACCCAATTAACCACTGATCACACCATGGCTATGGAACAGGTAAAAAAAGGGGTGGTCACCGAGGAAGAAGCAGCAAGACATCCGTACTGGGACATTTTAACCAGCTGCCTTGGTGGCGAGCAGCTCATTCCAGAGGTGATGGAAGTTGACCTCGATGACTACAACTCATTTTTACTGTGTAGTGATGGTCTGACAAATATGTTGAGTTTTGAGGAAATCGAAACCTTTATAAAAACCCAATGGAAAACACCTGAAACCTTGGGTAATCAACTGGTAGAACAAGCCCTGGAACATGGTGGAGTTGACAATATTACAGTGGTAATCGTTTCCAGATTGAAAAGTGATACATCTGACTGAAACAGTGCTGAACGGACAACAATATTCGTCAATATAGAAGAATCCTCTACTTTATACATGAATATCTTCAGTTCATTTCATATTATTGTGAGTAATTATGATTTCAAACGACCTCCCCTCAGTCGGAAGCCTGACATGCCAATGAAGAACCTGAAAAACTAATTATCCATATAACAATTCGATAAAAAAAAACAAACAAACTATCTTCTATATAATCCCATCACCTGAGCCTCAGCCAGAATATGTCCTTCCATAGCTTTTTCAAGTTTTTCTTTCGTGGCACCATGTTTCAGATCGAGTACTGTGTCCAGTGCATAGAGCTTAAAAAAGTACCGGTGTGTTCCGCCCGGTGGACAGGGACCGCCATACCCATATTTTCCCCAGCTGTTGATACCGTTTTTTGATCCATCTTTTAACTTCTTATCCAATGGAATATCTTCGGGTAACTCTCGTGTTTCTGCCGGTATGTTATAAATAACCCAATGAACCCAGAGTCCTACCGCGGCGCATCGGGATCATCATTGATAAGGGCGAAGCTTTGTGTACCTTCTGGAACACCTGACCAATTCAAAGGTGGGGAAATATCATCCCCGTCACAGGTATATTTCACCGGGATCATACTTCCTTCTTTAAAAGCTGTACTTTCAATTTTCATTTCCATTTTAACCCCCTCTTCTTTTTTTGTTTTTGCTTTTTCTTCATTTTGACACCAAACCAGCAATGCAAGAAAAAGCCAAGTAAAGGCAATTTTTCGAACCATGGTTCAAATCCTCTTTTATATGTTAAAAGTTACTAATAATATCTACTTTTCAGACAATTTCTCCTCACTCTTGCTGCCTGTTACTCGCCTGATAAATGGTTCAAACAGATCAATTGGCACCGGAAAGACCAATGTAGAGTTTTTCTCTGTTGCTACCTCAGTAAGCGTCTGTAGGAAACGGAGCTGGATAGCCCTCCGATCCTTTGCCAAAACACTGGCAGCCAGAGAAAGTTTACCCGCAGCCTGATACTCACCATCCGCGTGAATAACCTTGGCTCTCCTTTCCCGCTCCGCTTCCGCCTGTTTGGCGATTGCCCGTTGCATTTCCACGGGTAAATCCACATGTTTCACCTCCACATTAGAGACCTTAATCCCCCAGGGATCCGTTTGTTCATCAATAATTCTCTGAAGTTGTTGATTAATCTTATCCCGTTCTGCCAGAAGTTCATCAAGCTCTGCCTGTCCCAAGATACTTCGCAGGCTGGTTTGTGCAATCTGGGTAATAGCAAAATAATAATCCTCCACTGCCAGGATCGCTTTTGAAGCATCTATGACTCGAAAGAAGATCACTGCATTGACTTTAAGGGAGACATTATCCCGAGTAATAACGTCCTGCGGGGGGACATCAAGAACAACGGTTCTCAGACTCACCCGAACCATCCGATCGATGATAGGAATTAAGAAAATAAGTCCAGGTCCCGTTGCCATACCATCTCGTGCTCCAAAACCGTGAGCTAATCTTCCCAAACGAAAGACCACTCCCCTCTCGTACTCGCGCAATATGCGGATGGCAGCGGCGAGCACCATAATGACTAAAAGGACAATCACGCTGGTTGATAATATTGTTTCCATGATAAACCTCTTTATGTTTGATGATTATGAAATATCCACCTGTTTCTTCTCATGTTAAAATTTCACTCCTCCATCACTACCGTCAACACCATCCCCTTGATCCCTGTGACCTTAATTTTTGAGCCAGCAGGAATTTTTTCATCACTGATAGCTTTCCATATTTCACCCTGAACAATCACCTGACCCTCTGGATCGATTCCAGTACGACTGACGCCCGTCAACCCAACCATACCAGATGTACCAGTAACGGCAGTTCGTCGTTGCGCCTTGATAGCAAATCCAATGGCGAAAAGGAAAAACAGCGCTGTGAAGATGACTGCTGGAATAATCACTTTCCAGGAAACCCGCATCAGGGGATCGGCGCTTTCGAACAACATCAAAGAACCCAGCAAAAGGGATATAACGCCGCCGATACTCAAAAGACCATAACTGGTAATATTCACCTCAAGGATGAAGAGTATCACACTCAGAAACATCAACGCCAGACCCGCATAGCTGACGGGAAGCATCTGAAACGCATAAAATGCCAGTATCAGAGATATGGCTCCCAGCACACCGGGGAAGATGGCACCTGGATTGGAAAGTTCAAAAATAATCCCGTAAAATCCTATGAGAAGTAAAAGATAAGCTACATTAGGATCCGTAATTTTATCCAAAATACGATAGCGCAGGCTCATTTCAATGTTTTTTACCTCAGCTCCTTCCGTGGCTATTACTACTTTTCCAGACAGCACCTCCACTTCTTTGCCATCTATGAATTTTATCAGTTCAGAAAGGGAGGACACGACCGTATCGATAGCTCCCTTTTCCAGCGCCTCCTGGGCTGTGATGGAGAC
Organism: uncultured bacterium; assembly: GCA_964626495.1. GTDB lineage: Bacteria > Fidelibacterota > Marinisomatia > Marinisomatales > CAZVFT01 > JACNLN01. The sequence goes on along the minus strand of CAZVFT010000071.1, from coordinate 3,844 downwards.
ACTTTTCAAGACGGCTTCTTTAGCCCAATCGGTATTTCTGCCGCGTTTTTCAGCAATGGATTGAATATATGCTATGGCATCGTTTGTAATCTTGTCCATCATAGCGCTGCTGGTGTCACTGACCCCACCAGGTAATCCCCCTATCGTCACGGGATGAGCTGATCCGATATTCGTGCCCGGAGTCATAGCAGCCACGTGAGCTGCCAGGGTGATAAAAACTCCTGCAGAAGCAGATCTGGCACCAGAAGGAGACACATAAACAACCACGGGAACATCTGCTCCCAGTATCCCCTTGACGATGTCCCGCATAGCTTCCATTAATCCACCGGGTGTATCAAGTTGAATGATTAGGCATTGAGCACTTACATTCTCAGCCTTTTTAATGGACTTCAGAATAAATTCCGCCGAAACCGGACTGATAACCCCATTGATAGTGATCACGTGAACGGGTGGAGCAGGTCTTTGTTCTAAGGTATCAGGAAGAACTTCCGTCTTGTATTTTCCTGCGATGCGCTCCGCATGTTCCTCTAATTTCTCCAGTATCTCCTTCTGGGGATTTTCAAAATCACCGGACTGAGCCTTAACACAAACTAAACCGACGAAGAAAAAAGTAAGAATAAACAGTAATAAATGCTTTACTTTCATAGTATCCTCTACCAATATTGTACAGGTTGAAAAGATACTTATCAAGGAAAATTTACATTAACAAGACTAAAAATTTTTCTCAATAATCCTGAGGTGGTTATGGTTAAAAGAGCTAATTTCGATTGTTGCTCTTTTCTTATCGATAGACTACATTCAAGAAAATTAGATTTAAACTTTGAGGAAATAGAACCATGAGAATTAACAATAAATCCTACAAAACAGTTTGGATGGAGGAAGGCATTATTCATACCATCAATCAGCTTCTTTTACCGGAAAAGTTCGAAATTGTTTCCCTGAACAATTACCATGACGTGGCAAACTCCATTAAAACTATGATCATCCGGGGTGCTCCAGCCATTGGGGCTATGGGAGCATACGGATTAGCTCAGGCGATAAACCAGCTTGATGAAATGGATCTGGATAAGATCAATGCAATAAAAACGTATCTGTTTGAAACACGACCCACCGCTCACGACCTGACTCACGGTTTGAATTTTGTCTACGATCAGATCTTGTTGGAAAGGGATCCATCACTGATAAAGAAAGTGGCAAAAGATGCCGCTGAAGAATATACCGACGTAAGCATACAAGCATGCAAGAAAATCGGAGAACTGGGAAACAGGCTCATTAAAAGTGGCAATAGTATTTTAACCCATTGTAATGCCGGTGCTTTGGCTACGGTTGACTGGGGGACAGCTCTGGCACCGATTCGAATGGCACATTATGAAGGAAAAAATATTTTCGTTTTTGTAGATGAAACCCGACCGCGACTTCAGGGTGCCAAAATCACAGCATGGGAACTGGCTCAGGAGGGAATTCCTCACGCAATCATTACGGATAATGCTGCAGGTTATTATATGCAGATAGGGAAAGTAAATTTAGTCATCACTGGAGCTGACAGGATTGCTCGAAATGGAGACACCGCCAATAAAATCGGGACTTATGAAAAGGCTGTAGTTGCGAAAGAAAACAATATTCCATTTTACATTGCCGCTCCCATTTCAACCATTGATTTTAATTGCGAGTCAGGAGATAAAATCCCAATTGAAGAGAGAGATGAAAAAGAAGTTCTCGAACTGAACAATCAGCAGATTGCTCCATTAGAGAGTCCTGCGAAAAACCCAGCCTTTGATATCACTCCCGCTCGATACATCACAGGTATCATTACAGAAAAAGGAGTTTTCGCTCCACAAGATATTCACAAACTGGCTTAACGATATGACAGAAGCTTACAGAGGTCCCAGATTCACCACTCATTTCCTTGCAAGGAGAATCCCCAAACACAGTAGGATTAAAGAACTGTCTGAGTGGAGCAAAACATTTGCTGTTCTTGGCCTGGCTCCTGAAGTTCCTGATGGATTTGCTGGAAATCTGAGTTTTCGTTCCAAAGATGGATTTATCATTACAGCTGCTGGAGTTAATCTGGAAAATCTCGGGGGAAATGATATCGTTGAAGTGAAAGACGTAGATGATGATAAACTGGAAATCATCGCCATTGGCAAAAAAGAACCCTCCTCAGAGACCTTCCTTCACCACGCAATCTATCAAAAGAGATTTGATGTCCATGCAATTTTTCACATTCACGATGAAGAGGTACTAAACTATCAGGACAAACTTCATCCTCCGGTGACAGAAAATGAACAACCATACGGTACTTTAAAACTCGTGAAGGAAGTATTAAAAGTCCTCAATCACCACAATTATATTATCATTAAAAATCACGGCATTCTATCCCTTGGAAAAACGATGGAGAGAGCAGGACAGGAAGCGCTGCGACTCCACAATCAAGCAAAAAGATTCCAGTCGTTACAGGGAGGTTAATTTCATAACCACTTCCTGAGTTTTCTCCAAAACCTCTTCTTCCCCCTTAACTATCCCATTCTGCATTATAATTTTTCCATCACAGATGGTGGTATCCACGCAGCTGCCATGAGCTGCGTATACAAGATTGGGAATGAGATGATGGTTGGGAATCAGATGAAGGTGTTTCAGATCAACGAGTAGCAGATCCGCAAGACACCCTACTTTAATCTCTCCACAGTTTAGTCCAAATACCCTTGCTCCTTCCAACGTTGCGATATTGAACACTTCCTGAGCAGAAAGAACGGTGGGATCTTTATCATTGAGCTTTTGTAGGAGAGCCGCTGTTTTCATCTCTTCCAGCATATCCAAGTTGTTGTTTGCAGCACATCCGTCTGTTCCGAGAGCAATGGTAAGACCAGCTCTTTTCAACTTCTGATAAGAAAATATACCAGCACTTAATTTCATATTAGAAGTGGGACAGTAAACAACCTTTACATCGTGTTCCTTTAATAACTCAATCTCTCTGTCATTGACCCAGATGACATGTGCTGCTATAATATTCGGTGATAAAAAACCGATACTTTCCAGATATTCAACAGGTCGTTTGCCGTGACGTTTAATACAATCTGATACCTCCTTTTCTGTCTCAGAAAGGTGTATGTGAATTAAAAGGTTGTGTTCATCGGAAAACTGTTTTGCCCATCGAAGGCTTTTTCCCGAAACTGTATAGAGAGCGTGAGGTCCCAAAGCAAACATCACCCGATTGCTGTATTGTTTCGTCTTCTCAAAAAGTTGAATATTTAATTGGATCTGTTCCTCACTTTTCTTCGGATCAAACATATCAATAAATACAGCTGAAATAGCGGAACGAATCCCAGAATCCTCCACCGCTCTGGCAGATCCGTGATAGTGCCAGTACATATCGTTGAAAAAGGTGGTCCCGGATTTAATCATCTCGAGACAGGCAAGTCGCGTTCCCCAGTAGACATCCTCTTCCGTCAGCTTTTCCTCAAAAGGCCATATCTTTTTCTCCAACCATTCGTGGAGCACCATATCATCAGCGTACCCCCGCATGAGAGTCATGGAAGCATGAGTATGACCGTTGATAAACGATGGAATTGCTCCCTTTCCTTCACTATCAATCTCAATATCTGCATTTCGATCTATTCGGTTGGCTACCTTCTTAATGATATTTCCCTCAATAAGGATATCCTTTTGCTCATCTTTCAGACGTACATTTTTTATCAGAACTGTCATAAGATTCCCCTCATCTTTTCTTCCAAACTATTTTTTCATTAAGCACCAGTAATAAAAAAGCGAAGGAATTTTATTTGATACTTGTTATCACTACTGTCCGGTTAAAATAGCGCCAGTTGAGGGGCAGGTTCCCTTGCTC
>CAZVFT010000070.1:10030-12880 GCA_964626495.1 uncultured bacterium | reverse complement strand
TAAGTAAGAACACGGATGGCATATTCAGATGTTTTTGTGAATTTCATGTACTACCTTGAGGTAGAAGTTTAATAAATACTCTAGTTATTCTGCAAATATTTTTGACAGTTTTATTTACTGTGATTGAGTATAATCTAATTCAGATCCCAGTACACTGTGAGGAATCATAAAGACTATCAGCTGAACTACAGCAGCTCCAATCATCCATCTCTGTCGTCTTGCGGGATCCTTCCCACGCCAAAGTGCCAGTAACCACATAATCACAGCTACAGCGGACTTGTTATCCGTCAGATCATGTCCAAAGGGCCATCCCGTCCAGTATGCACCGAAAGCATATTTCTGAACAATTGGACCGAAAATGATCCCCCCAAGAAAGAGAGATACTATCGTCCATATTGCCATTCTGTATGACTTATCTCCCTTGAATAAGGCTTCCAATCCTGTTCTGGTAGAAAAGAGCATAGAGAGAAAAATAAATAAAATGTGTGGTATAAGAATTACTGCTGGAACGGGATCTTTAAATCGGATTATTACAGGATCCTGGGGCAACTCATACCGCTTTCCTTCCCCATCTTCAAGAACGATTTTATACATCACTTTACCAGCAGCTGGTTGTCTGGGAACGGAAATAATCAATCTATCTTCTTCCCGTTCGAGAGATGCAGACATCCATTCATCATGACTCCTATAACGACGCCATAGCATCTCCCCAGAAATGTGCTGATCAGGAACAATGAGATTCATCACTGCATCTGTGTCAGAATTGTGAGAACGGAGTAACTCGTATTGGATGAGTTTACCACCGATATCCACCGACCTGCTAACTGGATAGGTCGGACCCGTTTTCCGTTGATAAATCACCGATGACAGAGTTATAACTAAAACAATAATCCAGAGAAAAAATGATTGCTTTCCGGATAATGTTGTCATAATTAAAACTTCCTTTTGATTTTATATTCAGATAGACTTTTACTCTTTTTAATTCTTCTGCCACCAAGTCTCAAAGACACAAAGCTATTTATTAAACTGGTGTTACATAGAAAAAGGATAATGATATTTTTATCATAACAATGTATTTAACAATAACGGTAAGTATATTATTTTCAATACCTCATTTCGGAAGGCCTATCCTGAGTGCCTGTATTGACTGAAGTCGAAATGAAGCCGAAGGACTCGTTACATCGTTTAGTGTCTTTGTGGCTTTGTGGCGACTTTTTCAAGCTATAAATCTACAATTAAAATTACCTTTTCTTCCACTCTCATCACTTCTACACTGATTCTCTGTCCTGTTTTAAACTCTGCAAGGCGATACATATAATCATATATATTTTTCACTGGTTTACCCTCCATAGCAATGATGATATCTCCTTTTTGCATTCCAGCAAAGTACGCCGGTCTATCTTTTATCACCATTTCCACTCGCATACCCTCAACATCACTGGAAGTGTGATCCGGCATAATTCCGAGGGTTACTTTAAACCTCCTGCGACCTGCGGGTCTTTCTTTTGGTCCCGCTTCTTGGTAAACGAGTGCTTCCGATCGATTGGTTATATTCACTACCAGATCATATACATAATCTGCAACAACTTTTTCTCCATCGAAATTAATCGTCTCCGTATCATCGTCAGGCGTGTGATAATCCTCATGGACTCCCGTGAAGAAAAATAAAACTGGAACATCCTCAGCATAAAATGTAGCATGATCTGAAGGCCCATATCCCTCAGGTGAAGTTTTCACCGTCAGATTCCTCCCCTCGGCAACACTCATAACGAGACCCTCAAGTTCAATAGCTGTCCCTGTCCCTCCAACTGTGAGTGATTTTGTCTCTGGATCCAATCTCCCTACCATATCAAGGTTAAACATCATTTTTACATTTTCTATTTCGAGGAGTGGATTTTTTGCAAAATACTTGGACCCCAGAAGACCCATCTCTTCTGCTCCAAATGCCATGAAAAAGATACTCCTCCTCAAATTATTGCGATTTTCTACCAATTTCTCTATAATCTCTAGAATTGCTGCTACTCCGGAAGCGTTATCATCAGCTCCATTATGAATTGCCAGTGTATCCGGTCGGCGACTTCCAGTTCCGGGACCCCCAAATCCCAAATGGTCATAGTGCGCACCCAGGATTATTATTTCATCTTTCAACATCGGGTCGTTCCCAGGAAGCATAGCAATGACATTCTGTGTCATTACCCAGTTCCTGATAACTTCTGTTTGAGCAGTAACAATTTCACCAGTCTCAAAGCTATAAGGTTGACGTGTTTCATTGAGAATAGATTCTATTTCTTCGATTGTATGACTGTTCTTTTCCAATAGTGTGTCGGCAACAGATCGTTTAATATGCAACACCGGCATATCAGCATCCACCAGACTTTGATCATACACCAGATCCATCAAATCATCGTTTTCGTCAAAGGTTTTGCCGGAAACAAATAACACCCCACCTGCTTTTCGGTCTCTGGCTTTCAATACTTTATATCGCAGGGGACTGTACTGTTCAAAAATAGAAGTTGGTTGATCTATCTCTGGATCACCCCTTAGGATCATGACCCATTTGCCTGTGACATCCACATTGTTGTAATCGTGCCAGGCTAACGTATCGGTATCAAAATCAAACCCATATCCGACAAAGACTGCGGGTGCAGAAAGAATTCCATCCTTTGAAAAAGAAACTGGGGTAAAATCTTCCCCCACTTTCCCTTGAAATTGGTGGAATGAAAGCTTGTTGTTCTCACCGGTCTGTATGGATGTGACCACTTCAAAATACTGGAACCCATTATCCCCCATAGGAATAAGTCCAAGATTTGCCACCTCCTTTTCAATATACTCCGCAGCAATGCGACCTTC
>CAZVFT010000070.1:0-9930 GCA_964626495.1 uncultured bacterium | reverse complement strand
AATTAAATATTGTCATTGATAATATGATTTAATCTTTCTGTTCTCTAACCAGATAACGGAGAAAATATTGAATAGGATGACTGACGATAAAATGACCAAAAGTCTGAGCCACGGCTCCTGATGAATCCATCGAAAATGAACCAGTTCGACCGTAGTAATGATCCATTCCACAACAGCTATTGACAGCAACCCTTGCCAGAATCTTGGTGTCCACGGTTTTCGAATAAGCAGGGTCAGAAGTAAAATCAAGATTATAAAAGCTACTAGATTACCGTAGTGTCTTGAAAGATGGGCTGCTATAAGCAGTGTGGATAATATTACCGGTATCAAACGAGTAAGAATCATTGTTATTCAATGCTTCATCTAATGTTTCTTATTGATTTATCGCTTTTCATACATTATTTGTCACTAAAATAGATTTGTTAATCTATAAATAAAATTTCAATATCATTTACAATTTTCCCAATAATTTTAACTTTGCGGAAGTTTTTTCAAAGACTAAATATTGAACACCAGTCTACGGATTTTACACTTTTTGAAACGCAAATACGTAAATATGTAAAACGTAACTGTCGGTGATCCGGCGCTTCAGCGTTGGTCGCCGACGGCAATAGACGTAATTATGTAAATACGTAATTATGTAAATACGCAACCGTTTCCACTTAACTCACCCACCGTTACCCCGCCTGCTCACGAAGGGCGGGCAGGCAACCCGTTCCGGGATCAGCGACGATTTCCACTTTTTCTAAGATTTTTTCTCGCCATTAAAACTTTGCGGAAGTTCGATACTTCCGCAAAGATAGATCCCCTGATTATTATCAAAAAATTTTTATTGTATTTAAATCAATTCTACTCTATATTAACATATAAACTGACCAGTCGGTTTAGTACTATGGTAAACGACATTTCTAAAGAAAATCTCCGAAAAGAACAGATTCTGAATGCTTCATTACAGATTATTGTTCAAAAAGGATATGATAACAGCCGAATGGATGACATTGTTCAACAATCTAAGCTTAGCAAGGGGGCTATCTACTGGTACTTTAAATCAAAAAAGGATGTTTTTGTATCATTGGTGGATTATTGGGTTGACAGATACAGTGCTGTATTGAATCACATCGTTGAAGAAGATAAGACTGCATCACAACAAATGCGGGACCTCTTTGATTACTTCATCTCAGAATATGAAAAAAACCCCGCTGTCTTTAAAGCTATGGTGGAATTCTGGTCGTTGGCTGGTCGAGATCAGGAGTTTAAAGATAAACTTCAAGAAGTCTATGCGAAATTTCTTGCTCGTATTATTGGGATCGTCACACTTGGTGTAGAGACCTGTGAATTTAAAGATCTCAACATTCGACTCACAGCTATGAGTATCATGGTCAATATTGAGGGAATAATGTGGTTTACCCTTTTTGATCCTCATGGTATCACAGCTCGAGAATACATTGAAACAATTACAGATTTTATATTAACAGGTTTAATAAAAAAATCTCATGGAGGAGAAAAACATGAGTGAAACACAAATTAAGCATGAAACAGGAGGAAAATTTCTTGTGGAGCCAATTGGAACCTCCCCTGTCTTCTCAAGAGAACAATTTTCTGAAGAACATCAAGAAATCGAAAAAATGGTGCAGGAATTTGCAGCCGAACAGATTTTACCACACAGAGAAACCATTGAGAAATTTAATAAAGACATCTGTCTGCAATTGTTACGAGAAATGGGAGAGCTCGGATTGCTTGGTGTTGACGTTCCTGAAGAATACGGCGGTATGGAAATGGACAAAATTACTACGGCTATTATTTGCGAATCTCTTTCACCTGGACTGAGTGCATCTTTTATGGCAGTTTGGAATGTTCAGACAGGGATTGGCACTTTGCCTATTGCTTGGTTCGGCACCCCTGAACAAAAGGGGAAATATCTGCCCAAGTTAGTTACTGGTGAGTGGGTAGGAGCTTATGGTCTAACCGAACCAGAAGCTGGTTCAGATGCCCTCTCAGGGAAGACCCAGGCAGTTCTCTCTGAAGATAAAAAATATTACATCCTGAATGGCGAAAAGATCTTTATTACTAATGGCGGGTGGGCTGATGTCTTTATCGTCTTTACCCAGGTGGATGGAAACAAGTTCACTGCATTCATTGTTGATCGGGATACACCGGGATTTGAGATTGGTCCTGAAGAAAAGAAATTGGGGATGAAGGGTAGTTCAACTACATCCCTTGTTTTCAATGATGCTAAAGTGCCGGCAGAAAACTTGCTTTACAAAGTAGGACAAGGAGCTACTATTGCATTCAATGCTCTAAATCTGGGGCGCTTTAAACTGGGAGCATCAGATTTAGGTGGCTGCAAAACTGCTATTACCGAAACCGTAAAATATGCTCTGGAGCGAAGACAGTTCGGGCAATCCATTGCTCAGTTTGATGCAATAAAAGGAAAATTTGCCGATATGATCATTCTCACCTACACGGCTGATAGTATGATCTACAGAACGATTGGATTGATCCAGGATGAGATTGATAAACTGGACATGTCAGACCCGGATTATTATATTCATATGGGTGAAGCTATGGAACGCTTTGCGATTGAAGCCTCTATGACCAAAGTCTATGGTAGCGAGGCTATTAATATTGTTAATGATCATGGGGTACAAATATTAGGTGGATATGGATTTATCGAGGATTTCCTTATGGCTGGTGTCTATAGAGATAATCGCATAGATCGCATTTGGGAAGGGACAAATGAAATCAACAGAATGATTATTAACGGGTATATGATGAAAAAAGCCCTCATTGAGGAACTGCCCATCCGGGATGCCATTCTTGAAATAGATAGCTTCTTAAAAAAAGATGATAGTGAATTCGCCAAGGGTCCTTTACATGACGAAATCTACGCTATTGAAACCGGCAAGCGATTGGCACTGTATATATTCCACGAAGCTCTCAATGAATATGGTCAGGATCTAAAGCACAGACAGCAGTTAACTGAAGAATTAGCTAACATGTTCATCGATCTTTATACTGCTGACAGTAACATTTCCCGCATCTTGCAGATCATCGAATCCACTGGATACGATCCGGTACTGGTTGACATTGCTAAGGTTCACTCTGCGGAGGTGTCTATCCGAATGATGAATCTCGCACTTACTGGTTTGAACGGAATCTACCGCGGTCATTTATCCCATAAAGTTATTGATATGCTTAGGGAATTTCAGAAACGGATGTTACCAAAGGTCGACATTATCGGACTGAAACGGGAGATCGCTGAGTATGTTTACAAAAAACAACAGTATCCATTTTAGGAGTACAATGATGAAACAACGTGTAATCATTGTGAAACGTTAAGTTGGCAGATAAAATTCAGTTATATTTAGGTATGTGTAAACGACGTGAAAGAAATATCTGTAATAGAAAAATGATTCCTCCCGAAGTTTCGGGATACATCATTTTACTCCAAACCACTTTTAGAATCTTTAGGAGGTAAACTATGTGTAGAAAATCTGTTATCATCGATGCCGTACGTTCCCCCATTGGAGTAAAAAATGGGAAATTAATTGACATTCGAATGGATGATATTGCTGCCCAGGTAGTAAAAGGGTTGATGGAACGAAACCCGGATGTAAAATCCGATATGGTAGAAGATCTGGCATTGGGTTGTGCCTTTCCAGAGGGACCCCAGGGAATGATTATGGGACGATCCGTCGCCATCCTTGCCGGACTTCCAATAGAGGTAGGTGGAAAGGTTATCAACAGGTTCTGCGGGTCTTCCATGGACGCTCTCCATCAACTCAGTACCGCCATTGAGAGTGGAGACATTGATGTTGGCATCGCAGCTGGAGTTGAAGATATGTTTTCTGTTCCCATGGGCGGGTTTGTACCCGATTTTCATCCGGAACTTGCCAAGCAGGAATTTTACATTGGAATGGGAGAAACAGCGGAAATTCTAGCGAAAGACATTATTATTCCCCGAGAGGATCAAGAAGAATTTGCCATCGCTTCTCATACAAAGGCTCTGAAAGCTCAGGCAGAAGGAAAATTTGATAACGAAATCATTCCTATAAACCTTGAAGATGGAACAGTTGTGGATAAAGACGAAGGTCCCAGGGAACCAGATATTGAGAAAATCAAAAGCCTGAATCCAGCTTTTCTCGCCGATGGAACCATAACCCCTGCTACCAGTAGTCCCATTACTAAAGGAGCTGCTGCTATTCTTATCACCAGTGAGGACTTCGCTAAAAAACATGGACTTCAAGTACGTGCTGAAGTAATTAGTCGTGCCGTTGCTGGTGTGGATTGGACTCGTATGGGTATGGGACCCCTCCCTGCTACGGAAAAAGCATTGGAAAAAGCCGATATGACCTTGGACGACATCGACACCATTGAATTGAATGAAGCTTTTGCAGCTCAATCCCTTTATGTAATTCGTTCTGGTGGATGGGATTTAGATAAGATTAATCTGAATGGTGGAGCTATTGCCCTGGGACATCCATTAGGTTGTTCAGGAGCCCGGATATTGACCACCCTTATCAACGTCATGGAACAGCAGGACACTCACGTCGGACTTGCCACCATGTGTATCGGAAGCGGACAGGGAATTGCGACCATCATCAAACGAAGTTAATTGGTTGGGTTCATATGGAAACAAATAAACAGTTATTGACTTCAGGTTTTTAACTTCAACTATTCGAAGGAGAAAATGATGTCTGAAAAAATTGAAAAAGTTGCAGTTCTTGGAGCGGGAGTTATGGGAGCTCAGCTGGCTGGTCACTTTGCCAATGCCGGCATCCCCTCACTTCTCTTTGATATTACCCAGGAACTGGCAGAAAAAGGATTGGAAAATCTAACAAAACTTAAACCAGCCCCCCTCTATAAACCAAAAAATGCAAAATTTGTTACCCCCTGCAACTACAACGATCATATCGAAAGATTGAAAGAAGCCGACTGGGTATTGGAAGCTGTGGCTGAACGGATGGATATCAAACAGAAAGTATTTGAAAATATCACTCCTCATCTTAAAGACAGTGTTATTATCACTTCTAACACTTCCGGACTTCCACTATCTGATCTGGTTAAATTCCTTCCAGACAAGTTTAAAAGTCGCTTTATGATTACACACTTTTTCAACCCCCCTCGATATATGCGTCTTCTGGAACTTGTCAAAGGAGAATTGACAGACGATGCAATCTATCAGGGTATTGCAGATTTTGGAGAGAACGTTCTTGGAAAAGGGATCGTCCATGCAAAGGATACTCCCAATTTTATCGCAAACCGGATCGGTGTCTATGGAATGATGCTTTCTCTGAAACTTACCCAGGAGATGAACCTGACTGTTGAAGAGGTAGATAAGCTTACAGGTACCATCGTTGGTCGTCCCAAGAGTGCCACCTACCGAACATCTGATTTGGTTGGATTGGATACTCTGGCTCACGTGGCAAAAACCAGCTATGATAAAGGAGAGGAAGATGAACAACGCGATATTTTCATATCTCCTAAAATTCTCACTGACCTGATTGATTCGGGTCGACTCGGTCAGAAAACAAAAGCGGGATTTTATAAGAAGGTGGATAAGAATATACTCTCTTTAGATTTTAAGACGGGAGAGTACACCCCTCAAAAGAGAGTTCGATTTGACGGATTTCGTTTAGCAAAAGATCGTCAAGATACTGGTGAAAAAATTACTGCTATGGTTTACAGTGACGATAAAGCTGGAAAATTTTTCTGGGAACTTATGTCCCAGACATTAATCTATACTGCAAATCGGATACCAGAAATCAGCGATGATGTGGTAAACATTGATAACGCTCTCAAATGGGGCTTTGGCTGGGAATTGGGTCCATTTGAATCGTGGGATGCCATCGGGGTAGAAAAATCCGTAAAACGAATGAAAGAAGACGGTAAAAAAGTCCCTCAGTGGATTGAAGAAATGCTCTCTTCCGGACGGAAAACTTTCTATGAGACTAAAAATGGTAACCACACCTACTATGATATTTCAACAAAACAGATCAAGGTTGAACCTGTCGGTGAGAAGATGATTAACCTGAATCTGGAGAAATCAAAAGGGAATCTCATCGAAAAACATTGGAGCGCCAGCTTGATTGATCTCGGAGATGATGTACTGAATGTGGAATATCATTCCATTCTTCAGCCAACTTTAAATCCCATCGATGGTTCCATCCTGGAAATGATATCCAAAGGTCTTGATCTTTTGGACGCTGGGAAATACAAAGCTATGGTTTTAGGCCATCAGGGTCCGAATTTCTGTGCTGGAGCTAACCTCGCTTCCATTATCCAGATGTGTGATGCCGAAGAATATGATCGACTTGAAACAACGGTAAAAGGGTTTCAAGATCTTACACAGAGAATTCGCTTTTCAAAAGCTCCAGTTGTAGCTGCTCCCCACCATCTGACACTCGGTGGAGGATTTGAATTCATCGCTCCCGCAGCACACAGAGTCGCAGCTGCTGAACTCTACATCGGTGCTGTGGAAGTAGGCGTTGGACTCATTCCCGGAGCGGGCGGAAATCTACGATTAATTATGAACCTCACGGAGAATGCAGGCGGTAAAGTCAGAAATCCATTTCAGATTGCACAAAAAGCCTTCGAAACCATTGGATTTGCAAAAGTTGCTACCAGTGCCGATGAAGCAAAATTCCACGGATATCTCTTGAAGACAGATACCGTAATTCTCAATAACGATCAGCGAATCTGGGCTGCCAAACAGAAAGCCCTCGAACTGATAGACGGTTACGAACCTCCTCAATATCGAGACGATCTAAAACTCCCTGGAGTTGGAGGTCGGACTGCTATGAAAACCGTTATAAAAGGGTTTAAACTCAAAGGGACTATTTCCGCACATGATGAGCTCATCGGGAACAAACTGGCTTATGTCTTGACAGGTGGAGATAAAGGCGGATTCACTAAAAAGGTTGATGAGCAGTATATGCTGGACATTGAGAGAGAAGTTTTTCTTTCCCTGGCTGGAGAACCGTTAACTCACGATCGTATCCGGTTCATGCTGAAAAAAGGGAAACCGCTAAGGAATTAAAAAGGCTTTGGTTCTCGTACAAAACATTACGTCTGGAAAAATTCATATATTCATGGAGTAAGATTTCAACAATCCTTTGTCCGTAATACAAAACAGAAGCGTTTGCCTTACTCACCTTTTCACGCTGACTCTTTGTATATCCAACCTACTTGCTAAAAATGGGATAATTCCTCCATCGGAATTCATCGGTACTTGGGAGGGAAAAGGAAAGATCATCGTCTCCTGGTGCCAGCAGGATAGTCTCCTCTTTTCTCTGCAGATTCATTCAGACGGAGTTGTAGATGGAAAAGTGGGAGATGCTCAACTAATAAATGGATTCCTTCGGAAAAACAACTGGGTGATAAGGAAATTAGGAAATCCGGAATATCTTATCGGCGGTGATCTGCAGGACTCTCTGATAGCTGCCGAAGAGATCAATCGAAAATCACTTCACTACCTCATGGTTGATTTTGAGGAAGGAAAACTTGTAGGAGGATGTCATACCAGCGGCAATTGGGGACATCCGTTTAGGAACAAGGAAAAGTTGAAAAAATCAATGGTTATGACTTGTGTAGATGTAGCGCTTAGAAAAAAATAACTGTTTACTGTTCCTTAATCTGACTTATAAATGATGTGCAGACAGCGCATCTCCGGCAAGAAAAACCCCTTTTGAGGATAACAACAACTCTCCATTCCTAACCAGCCAATCTCCCCTCCGAAATACGTGCTCTGGAAATATAGCAGGAAACTGATCAAAAGCGTTCCAATCCGTGACAGATACCAGATCATCAAACCGGTCGGTGGATACTTTACAGGGATCCACAACCACCAAGTCCGCATCAGCATTGGGGATAAGAACTCCTTTTCTTGGATAAATGCCAAACAGTTTTGCAGCATTGGTAGAGAGCAAACGGCTTAACAGACTCAAATCGAGCCCTTTCTGAATGAACTGAGCCAGTATAACTGGAAACAGCGTCTCCACACCCCCCATCCCGTTGGGAATATTTTGAAACGGGATTCCCATCTCCTTATCGGAAATATGAAATGGACAGTGATCTGTTCCAATGGTCTGTATATTACCATTGATTATTCCCCGCCATAACGCTTTTATGTCTTCTGTCTTCCGGTGAGGCGGACTTGTTACAAACATCCGCCCATCATCCTGACGGTAAACCCTATCATCAAGAAGGAGATACTGGGGGCACGTTTCTACAAATACATTTTCACGGTGTTGTGTCTTTTTCAACCCTTTTTCCGAACTCAGATGAACAATATAAATCGAGCAACCCGTCTTTTGCGAAATATTCACCATTCGTTCAATTGCCGTTGCTTCTGCCGTGTCGGGACGACTGAGCGGGTGATAAAAGGGTTCGGTGAGATTCCTTGCAATAAGTGGTCTAAAGGCATTTTGAATGATCTGGTTATCCTCAGTGTGTACCATTAAAAGTCCTCTGTATTCCGCAATAATTTCTGCCACTTCCTCAATCTGTTCGTAGGTAAGCATTATTCCAGCTTCCTCGTAAGTGGTAAACACTTTGAAACTGATAATGCCAGATTGAATCAGCTTTGGAATTTCATCAAATAGCTTTTTTGAGAATCGTGTGATATTGCAATGCAAACTATAATCAGAATAGGAATACTCAGCCAGTTTTAATCGTTTTTCTACACTTTCAAATAAAGTTTGATCCTTTTCTAAAATGGTGAAATCAATTATTGTAGTTACGCCACCGTGAATTGCAGATTTTGTCCCTGTCTCGAAATCGTCTGCAGAAAAAATCTCCTTAATGGGAATTCCCATATGAGTATGCGGATCCAGAATGCCTGGAAATATCAACTTCCCTGCACAATCGACAACTTCGGTTCCCGGTTTGGAAGGAAGGTCAGTATCAATGTCAGATATGGTCTCGCCATGTACAAGAATATCTTTTTTAACAGTCGTATCAGGGAGGATTAAGGTACCATTTTTTAATAAAATTTTATTCATCACTGAAATGAAAATCCCCTTAACACATATTTAAAATTTGCACTGTAATTAATGAATAAATCTGTTGAATTTGTATTATTTTTTATGAATATCAGTTAAATGTTTTACACTACCACCAAATTTATGAAGAAATAAAATCATTTGGCAGTTTTCCAGAATCCTTTATGAATACTTCCATAGAAAGTAGCGCATCCTGTCTGCCGATAAATGGATACAGCAAGCTTTCGAGCATTCTCGTTTGAGGTGTCGGCTTTGTTTACAAAGTAGATACGGCGAATATGCCCGGGGATTTTGGATAGATACCCTTTCTTGGCAGTAATCACTTTCGTTACAAATTCGATATCTAAAATACACTCATCATCAACCCCCCAGAGGGATTTGAAAAGTTCAGGTCTGTGTACTTTGCCTTCAGCCACAGTGGTGTTGAGGACATCGGTACCCACAAGAATAATGACATGGGTTGAGAAATAGGGTACCGTTGGATCTGTATCATTATGAGCCTTCAACGGGAGATTTCGGGCACCATCACATTCAAAAATAGTGAGGGATGACTGTTTGTAATAATCGAACAACTTCTCTTCCGAAATACCAGAAATTTTTTCTGGATGAATCATTGCGTGCATCAAATGGAGAGGATTATACTGACTAAATAGTTCTGAAAGATTCCCGCTGGGTATTGACTTGGAAAATATCACCTTCTGTTCAGAATGATATGCAGACTTTGTCAAAGAAGTCAGCAATACCCTGTCATAAAATAAATGAAGCTCGTTTCCAAGTGTGTTAAGAAGCACTGTTTTTCCTCCCCCTCCCATAATTGCTATACAAGAACCAAGTGCTTCTTCTGGTTTATTAAATAATATTTGGTAGAAATTCATTTGATTTAATAGCCTACATTATTCACTATGGGAAACACTAACTTTCCTAAGTA
>CAZVFT010000069.1:0-13257 GCA_964626495.1 uncultured bacterium | reverse complement strand
ATATTAAATAGAAACTTTATAAATGAATTATTGTCAGAGATTTACTACAAAAAGAACTAGCGCAAATTGATCCACCTGTTAAAAAGGCTTTAAAAATCTCTTAGCAATTTTCAAATATTCAATATTTAATCGAAAATTGAAAATTATACTTTTACTCTCCTAAGATTTTTATATAGACCTTCCGTGATCTTGGACCATCGAAATCACAGAGAAAGATCCCCTGCCAGGTTCCCAGAACAAGTTTTCCATTTTCGATGAAGATCGTTTCCGAAGAACCAATGATGCTCGTCTTGATGTGACTGTCAGCATTCCCCTCCATATGATGGTACCCAGCGTTATAGGGAGCAATTTTTTCCAGTTGCATTTGGACATCTCGAGCCACCGACGGATCGGCATTTTCATTGATAGTAATTCCACAGGTGGTGTGAGGAACATAGATTGTCACCACCCCTTCATTAATACCTGAGTTTGCAACCTCTTTTTTAATGCGAGATGTAATATCGACAAAATCAGTTCGTTGTTTTGTTGGAATAGATAGTGTAATCATCATAGTAAAAATTTACAATTCACTAATGACTTCAACAACCGATTGTATGAAAATAAAAAAGGGACAGAAAGAATTTTTCCATCCCTTTCATTTTACCTTTTATCTGAACTATAGTTCGTCGCCATGACTGCTAAGGTAACTGGCAACTCCTTCTGAGGTATCTTTCATTCCGTCTTTTCCCTCTTCCCAGCCAGCCGGACAGACTTCACCGTGTTTCTGATGAAAGGAAAGTGCATCCACCATTCGGAGCATTTCATCAATATTCCGACCCAGGGGCAGATCATTGATTACAGCATGTCGAATAACTCCCTCTTCATCAATGAGGAACGACCCCCGAAGAGCCACTGCTCCACCAATAGAAGTATCGTATTCACCCTTTTCTGTCAGTACTGTCACAGGCTCAGAGCCTACCAACACATCATATGAACGAGCGATGGATTTATCCAGATCAGCAATAATGGGATACTGAATATCACCAATCCCACCGTTGTTTACGTCTGTATTTTCCCATGCCCAGTGACTGTACTGCGAATCTATAGAGCAACCCAACACTTCCACTCCTCGTTTTTTGAATTCATCCAGACGATGATTGAATGCGAGAATCTCTGTAGGACAAACAAAAGTAAAGTCCAATGGATAAAAGAACAGAACTACCTTTTTCCCTTTATAATCAGAAAGACTGATTTCCTTAAAGGAATTGTTTGGCATAATAGCTGTTGCTTTAAAATCCGGTGCTGATTTTGTAACTAACATTGTGTTTCCTCCTTTTGCGTTTTTATTGTTTATTCAACTGACATTTTCTACAAATTCCTCTTAATTGGAAATTGTATCCTTGTATGATATGATCAATATCTCTTTTGATATTTGAAATAAACTGTTCTATTGGAATCTCAACATCAACCACATTTTTACACTTTGTGCAATAAAAGTGATAATGTTTTTCTATATTCGCATCATAGTGAACAATCCCATCGATTGTCTCCGCTTGTACCAAATTATTTTCTACCAGCTGTTTTAGATTCCTGTAAATGGTTCCCATACTGATGTTTGGTATATTTTTTCTAACCTCCTCATATATCCAGTCTGCAGTCGGATGACAATTTGTGCAAGAGATTAACTTCAATATTTCTTCTCTTTGTTTACTGTATCTCATTATAACTTCATTTTTCCTGTGATATTGTTGCCTTAATATAGCAGATATTTTCAATAATGTCAATAATAATAATCATTATTATTATTAATAGTGATAGACGAAGTCGAACTCTTTACAAAATTATTTATTTTTTGTTGACCTGCTAATAATTCATGGATCAAATTGCAAATCCCGATTTGGGGGGGGATTATCCAAAAGTTCCCCTGAAAATAACTCTTAGAAAATAATTCAAAAAATGGACACAGAGTACCACAGTGCAGCTCAGAGTTTCACAGAGACCAGTAAAACTTTCTTCTGATCGGACAGGCTCGTCAGTTGCCGGACTGGTAGGAATAATAAACCATAATATCTCGGTCAGGAGTCCGACTGATCTGCGGTTCACTGTGCTTCTCTGAGTACTCTGTGTTCTAAAATTCACATTCCCACCATAAATGATTAGTTAATTCTAAACTATACCTAATATTTTAGTTGAAGTTCATAATTTAATCAGGTTGACTTTCCTTAAGATCATTATCAAATTTGATATATCAAATGAGTCCAAAGAAAAAAGTACTCTTCCTCTGTACAGGAAATGCCTGCCGCTCTCAAATGGCAGAAGGAATCCTCAGAAATCTTGCGGGGAACCGATTCGAAGTTTTCAGTGCCGGTACTCATCCGAGTCGTGTACACCCAACCAGTATCCGTGTAATGGCAGAGTGGGGAATTGATATTTCAGGTCAGACATCCGATCATGTTGACGATTATTTAGAAAAACATATTGATATTGTAATTTCCTTATGTGATTCTGCTAATGAACTTTGCCCCGTTTTCCCGGGGAATATAGAGAGGATTCACTGGAATATTCCCGATCCATTTACCGGGTGGTCTGACCGTGATGTATTCCTCACTTACTATCGCGCATGCAGAAATCTTTTAAAGGAACATATAGATCAATTTTTAAAAGATTAGTAGTTCCTTGTTAAAAAAATATATCATAGTTACTATTCTTCTCTGTCTTTCTCCCCTATCATCTCAAGTAGTTCTTTCTGAAATTATGTTTGATATTGAGAATCCAAACGAGTTCATTGAGATTTATAATACTTCAGTTGATACGGTTGAACTTCAGGGATGGGGAATAGCTGATATAAAGGAGTTTGATTTACTCATCAACACGGGTTCAGGTTTGAAACTTTCTCCTCTTTCCTACGCTGTTATCTTCGAGGGAGATTATGATATTGAAAATGGACTTTATAGTTCCATATTCCCTAATACTGCTCTGGCGCTGATGGTAGATGGACTAACTATTGGCAACCGACTCAGCACAACCGATTCACTCTTCCTTATCAATACTGCTGGCGACACAGTTGACAGTTATGGATGGGAAAATATTTCTACTCCGGGATTTTCCCTGGAGAGGATTCAACTCCACATGCCAAGTGAAGAGAACAACTGGTCAACTAGTCTGGATTCTTTGGGAACACCAGGTCGAAAAAACAGCGTTTCCCCTCTCGATATCGATGCAGCTATCAATGCCAGCACAACCACACACTCACCCACTTTCACCACTTCAGATCAAACAATCACCCTGTATGTCACTGTATTGAACCTGGGAACTTCAACCGTTGATGGGACAGTAGATGTCAGTGAAAATGAATTGTTGCTTTCCACCACGAGTTTCACAGGAATGATAGCTGGGGATTCTGTTTCACTAGAGGTTGAACTTTCGCCATTATACTCTGGAATTCACACACTGGATATCTTTGTGAATGTTGATGGAGATATGAATCTTGATAACAACAATACACAATATATTCTAGCAGTACAATACGTGGAAAGAGTACTTACAATAAACGAGTTTCTCTATTCTCCCGATCCCGGGTTTGAGGAATTTATCGAATTTGTTAACATTTCTGAAGACTCACTGGATCTGCATAGGTGGGGATTTTCTGATAGCGACACTTCCTCAATCTGTAAATTTCCACCATTCAAAATAGCGTCACAGAAATATGTTGTTGTAAGTAAAGATTCATCCATTCTGCCATTTATACCTGAAGACGGAGTTTTGCTTATCTCTGAAAACGGCTTTCCATCTCTAAACAACACCAAAGATTCCATTTTCCTATTTGACCCGACTGGCTATATCATCGATTCTCTCCATTATTCCTCAAACTGGGGTGGTAATAACAGTCGCTCAATGGAAAAATTCAATCCTGAACTCGAATCCTCAGATCCATCAAATTGGGGGACTTGTATTTCCCCAGAGAAGATGACACCGGGCAAGCAGAACAGTAACTTCTTTGAATCTCTTCCCTTGCTAGGTATAATCTCTGTAGATCCCAATCCATTTTCACCTGATGGAGACGGATTCGAGGATGAACTCCGAATTTCTTACAATCTACCTTTTTCTCAATCCTATTTAACCGTCACCATCTTTGATAATATAGGACGAACCGCTCGCGAACTGGTTAAAAATTTAGTCTGCAGTTCACAGGGGATCCTTGTTTGGGACGGTTATACCAACAAAGGGAAAAGGGCAAGAATAGGTATCTACATAATTAAAATAGACGCAGTAGAGATGAATACCCAAAAAAGTCTGGAATGGGTAGATACTATTGTTTTAGCAGAACCTCTTCGATAATTGCTTTTCACTGACATTCCTTGTATATTTTAGCATTATGATTGATAAAGATTTTACCACACTATTTCACGTTCTGTCCAGCGAACAGCAGATCATTCAGCGCATGGATCAAAAAGCCTTCACCATGCTCTCAATTCTGGGCGTCTTCATGGTATTTTTTATTGTACACTTTATGAAAGTCCAGCTGGATTGGTTTAAATTCGTTATGGTAATTATCTACTTTATTTCCGCAATTCTGGCTATTGTACATCTTGTATTAGTTGTTGTGCCCCGGGTTCGAAATGACAACTCCTCAGCATCTGACGAATCACTTAATCCCACTTTTTTTACAGGCATTAGCAAATTTTCTTCTCCTGGTGAATACAGCAAATACCTGACAGAGATATCTGGAGATAAAGACAAAGTTTACGAAATGTTTGCTTCTCAGGTTTTTGCTCTGGGTAAAATTAATTACTATAAAAATAGGGCGTTGAAGCATTCCATTCTATTCTTTGTAGCTGCCATAGTGTCTGAACTTCTTATCATTACATCAATGGCATGGTCAAGGGCATTACCTTTTCTCTTTCCCGTAGGTTGATGACTAAAAGTTCCCTTTATATCATCTCACTTATTTTCTTCATTTCCTGCGCTCCAACTCCGGAACAGGGACCTCCCGGTCCTGCTGGCCCACCCGGACCTCAGGGTTCCTCAGGAGAACGCGGACTTCCAGGGGAACCGGGACCTCCTGGACCAGCAGGTTTACCCGGTAAATCTGTTCCCCAAGAGCTTATTAACGAGTTGGAACATGAGCTGCAAAAATTGAAAAATATTCAACTTGAAACAGAAGTAAGAGAAACAATTGTGGCAGCCGTTCCATTTTCATTCGGGATTGCACCTCCTATTACCGGTTTTGCAGCCCTCTCAAATTTTGGAAATCTCTACCTGATGCAGAACAAGAATCCTCTTACCATTGGTGAGTCATTTGAAAAAGTCGTCCGAATTGATGAAAGGGATGACTTTATTTCCCTTGCTGCAATTCCACCACTCGAAGGTATACAGCAATTCTTTATGGCTATAACGAGAGATGGTCACCATTATTACTCAAGGGACCTGAAAAGCTGGGAAACTCAATCAACGATTCCCATCCAACCGGAGTAAACCAAAATTAAACAAAAAGGGGTAGAAATTCCACCCCTTTCACTATTATCTATTTGATCTTTGTTTAAAAACCAAAAGCCAATCCCAGCCAGATTGAAGAGAAGGAATCCTCATCAGGAATCACATCCTCAACAAACGTTACCCGATAATTACAAAAAAGATTGAATGCTAACAGTTTAATCTGAGCTCCAACCTGAACGTGATACCCGTTGGAATCAATCTTGTTCTCCTTAAGATATTCTATTAACTCATCTTCCAAATTATCAGATTCAAATTCACCAGTTAATCCACCGGTAGTTAGAGATTCAACCATATCAACGCTTGCTAATGGTATTGAAGAGTGATAGTTCAATCCACCCCCTGCGTGTAATTTCAAACCACCTAAAATGGGAACACCAAGCCCAAATAACTTTTTTCTCACCGTCAGGTATCCAGAGACTCTCGCCCATCCAAAATCAGACTCCAGAGGTTTTGTTGAAGCAGCATTTTCAAATTTAAATGAATATTTATCAAATGCCGTTTCTACATTAACTTCCAAATCGATTATGGGAATTGCATCAATATACAAAAAAGCACCAAATCCACGAATTTCCTCAACACCTCCCCGGCTAAAAGTGTAATAATCCGTCAAGAGGTCACCCTCACTGTATCCTCCAATAGACACTTGTGGGTCCTTCAATCCGTAAACTCCAACCCCAAACAGCGAGTATGCCTTTTCAATTGGAGCAAGAATAAATATAATCATCAATGGAATTAGTAATTTTTTCATTGTTCGCCCTCCTATGTTGATTATCAAAATTTGCTAATTCCAATTTAGCATATTATTTAAATTATCACATAGAAGTTTTTTAATATGAAGGAACTTTATCTGGAGCAAAATCGTTTGATGAAATATCAAATAAGGAGGATGCAATGAAGCAACTACTATTTATTTTGTTATTATCATTTTCCGCTACCACTCTTTTCGGTAAAGATCAGGTTATTACAATCAAAAAATGTAAAAACATTTCTAATGAAGAAAAGGATGTGGAAGTAACCTGTAAAATCGATGAGGGTAACTGCACTATCACCATCAATAAAGACGGGGAAACAGAAACCTTCACTTTCCCTTTTAACGACGAGGAAGCCCTGGAAAAAGCAGAAGCAGCCATAGAAAAAATAACCGGGTGTCTCAAAGATGTGGATGTTGACGTTGCCTGGTTTGGGAAAGGTCCGAAAAGGTTATGCCATTTTATTGAGGAAGAAACTACCTGGCTT
The DNA here is from genome assembly GCA_964626495.1 of uncultured bacterium. GTDB lineage: Bacteria > Fidelibacterota > Marinisomatia > Marinisomatales > CAZVFT01 > JACNLN01. The sequence continues at coordinate 6,546 of CAZVFT010000069.1, read as the reverse complement.
GGCGTTCAGATTCAACCCCTTACTGAACAACTCCGTGATTACTTCAAAGTGAGAAGAAATTTTGGTGTGCTTGTTACCGAAGTTGTTGAAGATAGTCCAGCCGATAAAGCTGGACTCAAAGCTGGGGATGTCATTCTCTATGTTGACAGGGAAAAGATTAATGATTATGAGACCCTTGTGGATGTCATCAAGGATAAGGAACCTGGTGAAGAGGTAAAAATTAAAATTATCCGGGATGAAAAAAGGGAATATATCCGTGCAACTCTTGACAGGAAAAAAATAAAGAAAGATAAAAGACATAAATTCCTGTTAAAAAAAGAAGGTTTCCCACCATTTCCGGATTCGTTACAATTTGATTGGGATAAAGATTGGAACGATTTTCTGCCTTTCCACAGGAAATATGAAGACTTAACAAAAGAACTGAAACAGCTCAAAGATGATATTAATCAAATGAAAAAAGAATTTGATGAGTTGAAAAAAGAATAAATATTTTCTGCAAATATCCCTCCATAACCCCCCGTAAAAAGCGCTGATCATCAGCGCTTTTTTATTTTTATGACAATTATCAACAAATTCTACTAAAGTAAACATTAAAAGCGTTGAATCTCCAGAGACATTTGTATAAATTTTCATAGGTATATTTTATGTCATCGTGATAAAAGTCTGTGGATCTCTCCTCATCATTTTCATAACCACTTTCCCCATTACGGCTCAGGATTACTTATGGCCAGTGGAGGTAAGGAAGTCTATTTCCTCAAATTATGGTGAATATCGTCCCCGTAGATTCCATGCAGGTATAGATATCAAAACTAACAGTACCACTGGACACAAAGTCATTGCTGTGGATGATGGATATATCTGGAGGGTAAAAGTGTCATCAGGAGGATATGGAAGGGTACTTTACCTTCAATTGAAAGATGGTAATATTGCCGTCTATGCTCATCTCGACAGTTTCATTCCAATCCTTGATGAAATCATAACGATTGAACAAAAGAAAAGACAATCATACTCCGTGGATGTATACTTTGGAGAAAATGAATTCCCCATTCAGAAAGGATATTTATTAGGATATTCTGGGGACAGTGGGGGAGCTTTTGCCCCACATCTTCACTTCGAACTTCGCGATTCCTTGAATAGACCATTAAATCCACTTTCTCATGGCTTCGAAATTAGAGACAAACGATTACCTGTCCCCGAAGCACTTGCTGTCGTTCCCCTTACTAAAAATTCCGTCATCAACGGTTCCCCTCTACCACAAATATTTTCACTTCGCCAAACAAAAACCAACGAATATGAATTCCCTGATACCATACACGTCTTTGGTAAAATTGGGTTGGAAATCTCCACCACTGACAAAATATCCGGTAACTCCCATTCATTCAATATCTATGGGGCTGTTCTGCTTATCGATGGAATTGAACATTACCGGATTGAATTTGATAAACTCCCATTTGAACAATCCCAATTGATTGAAGTTGAGCTGGATAACTCACTTAAGCGATTAAATGATGGTGAATTCCATCGCCTTTTCACGACTGAAGCCAGCAGTCAACTTGATTTTATCAATAAAAATTCCAGAGGGACACTTAATCTTTCTCCCGGTTACCATCGGATCGTCATAAAACTATATGATGCCGGTAAAAATTTGGTTCGAATCAAAGGCTTTCTCTACTTCACTCCTCCTACCGATATTAATGTTACTGTATCTGAAATAAACATGGAAACCGTTACATTCATTATTTCTCCCACAAGATCCCCCTTTCCAATCACTAATTTTATTTGTTACAGCTTCAATAAAAATGGATTTGTGGAACAAAACATCAAATCTATCTCGATGAAACAGGATGGGCGAAATCTCATCGTGGTACTTCCTGAAGCGGGTATCAGAAATAGAATCCTTCAATTCATAGGTATCGGTAAAACCGGGACGGTAAGTCGTCCTTTTCACCTGCCAACGAACATCCAAAGTGCCGATTATATGACAGCAGATCTGACATTTTCCTCTGCTCATTTGGAAAACAGTGTTGTGCTTCAGGTAGAAACTGATGAGTATATCACTCAACACGTCGAATTGGCTATAATTGGAAATGGTGATAAACGCTACCCTTTGAAAACGTCACGTGTTACTCCAACAACCTTTCTGACGGATCCACTGGATCCCACTTCGCTGAAGGGTGTAAAGGAAGTCGTTGTCTCAATTCCAGGTTCACCTGTGCGAGAAACCCATTTTGCTTTCAAACCAGCCGTGTCAGAAACCAAAATGCCTACAGTTTCTGTATCTCCTGATGGAAAATGTTCCATTAGAGCATCAGGATCTACCTTCTACGACACCACAGTTTTTTGGATTGAAAATGTGGAACAGCCCGTAAATGTGGAAGGTGGAACATTTATGAGCGAGACATATCAAATCCAACCGTTCGATCGACCGCTTCAGGATTCAATAAGAATAGCTATTGCATTGGATCAGTCAATCCGTAAGGTATCAAAAATTGGACTGTTTTATTATGACCAAAAAGAGAATTGGACATATCTCCCTTGTCGATTCTCAGAAAAAAAATATTTGTTCTACACTTCTGCATACAGTCTCGAAGCTGTAACGCTCATTGAGGATACAGTAAAACCCCTAATCTCCAATGTGTTCCCTGGGGATGGAGGATTTTATCGATATCAGGACGTTGAGACGATCTCTGCTCACATTGAAGATGCTCTTGCAGGAATTAAGGATGAACGTTCCCTTTGGATGATCCTGGATGATAAACGTCTCCTGTGTGAGTACCATCCCATTAAAAAAAACCTATCTCACAGACTCGATGTTCCCCTTACCTCAGGTAAACACACACTTTTCATCAGGGTTCTGGATCAGGTTGGAAATGTAGCTATAAAAGAAATTTCATTCAGCGTAGATTAACCCTATATGTTCCTGCCATACAAAGACGACAATCCTCGAGTGATGATTCCTTATGTGACTTATGCCCTTGTTGGGATCAATATCTTTGTTTTTTTTGTGGAGATACTTATTACCCCCGAACTCATGGTAAATCTTATTAAATTGTATGGTATCGTACCAAAGTTAACTTCCATTGATTTTGGTCATTATGTTATAACCCTATTCACATCTATGTTTTTACACGGTGGATTTATGCATCTCTTTGGGAATATGCTCTATCTCTGGATTTTTGCCGATAATGTTGAATCGGTCCTTGGCCACACAAAATTCATCATTTTCTACCTGACATGTGGGATAGCCGCAGGATTATTACAGACTGTTATAGATCCGACATCAGTGGTCCCAATCGTGGGTGCCAGCGGTGCCATTGCTGGTGTTCTGGGAGCTTATATGATTACCTTTCCGAGAGCAAGAGTTCACACAATCATTTTTATTATCTTTTATTTTACTATTGTCAGAATTCCAGCATTATACGTTTTAGGATTCTGGCTCTTGATTCAACTCACCAATGGGTTGGGAACTCTGGGGATCAATACAACCGGTGGTGTAGCATGGTTTGCTCATATCGGAGGATTTGCGACAGGGGTTGCGCTTATTCGAGGATTAAAAATGATTCAGATTGTGAGGGGATAATGAAAACAATCATACATGCAGCACAAGAAGTTAAAAAAAATGCTTATGTGCCATATTCACATTACAAAGTAGGAGCTGCTGTGGAAACTGAGGATGGACATATTGTCGTTGGATGTAATGTGGAATCCAGCAGTTTTGGACTGACAGTCTGCGGTGAACGCGTAGCTCTGACGTCAGCCATAGCACACGGATATAAATCATTTACATCACTTGCCATTGCAACAGACGATGGTGCTTCTCCCTGTGGTGCCTGCCGGCAGTTTATCTGGGATTTATGTGGTGATATTCCGATCATTCTAATAGATAAAAAAGGGGGTGTTACCACGCTACAAAGTCGTGAACTTATACCCCATCCATTTGATGATAGCAGTTTTCATAACGACTAATTCTGGAGAATAACTTGAAAAAGAAAAATATATTAATCGGGATTGGAGGAGGATCGGGATCGGGAAAAACTTCAGTGGCAAAAAACATCCTTAAAGCCTTTGGTGCGGGAGAGGTTGTCATTATTCAACTGGATAGCTACTACAAAGACCTTTCCCATCTCCCATTTGAAGAACGCACTCAACAGAATTTTGATCATCCTGATTCCATTGATTTCAGTCTATTAAAAAAACAGCTATCCCAGCTTCTGACTGGCAAACCGGTGGATATTCCCCTCTACGATTATGAAACTCACACAAGACTGAAAGAACCTCTCAAAATCGAACCGCACCATGCCATTGTTCTTGAAGGTATTTTGGTGTTTTTAGATCCTGAATTGCAAGATATGATGAACATTAAAATTTTTGTGGAGACTGACGATGACATCCGATTTATCCGCCGCCTTACAAGAGACCTCACAGACAGGGGACGAACTCACACTGACGTTATCCGCCAATACCTTGACTCTGTCCGCCCAATGCACGAACAATTTGTGGAAAAATCAAAAAAATATGCAGATATTATCATCCCGGAAGGTGGAGATAATACTGTTGCTATTGACCTTATTCAGACAAAGATCAGATCACTTTTACAAACTGAAGGAGCAAGTTAAATGCCCACGCTAAGTCCTCGAGAATCTGGATGGATTGAGGTCATCTGTGGTGGTATGTTCAGCGGAAAGACTGAAGAGCTCATCCGTCGTCTTCGAAGAGCTCAAATTGCACGACAGCATGTGGGTATTTTCAAGCCAAAAATAGACAGCCGTTACAGTGAAGATTTTATCGTTTCCCACACTCAGCTTAAAATTGAATCCCAGTTGATTGAAACATCTGAGGAGATTCTGGAAAAGGCGAAATACTCAGAGGTGGTTGGTATCGATGAAGCTCAATTTTTCGATGATTCTCTTATTGTTGTATGCAAACAGTTAGCAAAACAGAAGAAACGCATAATTGTAGCTGGACTTGATAAAGATTATCGAGGAGAGCCTTTCGGTCCGATACCTGCATTACTTTCTGAGGCAGAATACATCACAAAAACCCTTGCAATATGTGTTATCTGCGGAAATCCTGCCAACTATACTCAGCGACTGACCCAGGATACAGAACAGGTAGTCATTGGAGAAAAAAACATTTACGAAGCGCGCTGTAGAAACTGCTTTGAACCACCCAATAAACCATAAAGGAAATACAAAATGCAACGATTCACAGGTATCATTGGCATTATTGTTATTTTAGGTGTCGCATTCCTCCTATCCAACAACCGGAAAGCCGTTAATCTCAGAATTGTCCTGTGGGGACTGGGTCTGCAATTGTTTTTTGCCTTTTTTATCCTCGCCACTCCTGTCGGCAAACCAGTTTTTTTCTTCTTTGATAAAGCCTTCCGGAAACTTCTCCAATTTTCCGATGAAGGGGCAAAGTTCGTTTTCAACAATCTGGCTCTGGGGCCTGAATCAGAAGGTTCCCTCGGTTTCTTTTTTGCTTTCCAGATTTTACCAACCATAATTTTCTTTTCATCTTTTATGGCTATTCTTTACCATCTTGGAATTATGCAGGTCGTTGTAAAACTCATTGCAAAGGCGATGCAAAAAACGATGAGAACCAGTGGTTCCGAAACCTTATCCTGTTCTGCAAATATTTTTGTTGGACAGACAGAGGCACCACTGGTAGTTCGTCCTTTTCTCGAGACAATGACGCGCAGTGAACTGATGGCGATTATGACAGGAGGGTTCGCCACCATCGCTGGAGGTGTGCTGGCTATATATGTAAAATGGCTTTCTGACATCCCGAACATTGCTGGACATCTAATAGCAGCTTCCGTAATGAGTGCCCCAGCGGCTCTGGTTATGGCAAAAATTATCTTTCCAGAAACAGAAGATTCTCCAACCCGAGGTGACCTGAAAATGACTTTAAAAAAACCAGCTGATAACACAATGGAAGCAGTCGCACGCGGAGCCACCGATGGTATGCGGCTTGCAGCAAATGTCGCTGCCATGCTCATTGCTATTGTTGCTCTGGTAGCAGGTTTTAATTATCTTCTGGGACTTGTGGACCTCAGCCTTCAGCAAATCCTCGGATGGATCTTCTCCCCTCTGGCATTCTGTATGGGTATACCGATTCAAGACATCTTCCAAATTGGCAGTCTGATGGGAGAAAAGATTGTTCTCACAGAACTGATTGCTTACGGGCATTTACAGGAAATAAGCTCGCAACTTGAGATCAAGTCAATCATTATCTCATCCTATGCTCTTTGCGGTTTTGCCAACTTTGCTTCTGTTGGGATTCAGTTAGGTGGTATCGGTGCCTTAGCTCCGAGCCGCAGGAAAGACCTAGCAAAAGTTGCAATGAGAGCTATGATTGCCGGAGCTCTGGCTTCGTGGCTTACAGCTACTGTCGCAGGGATATTAATTTAGGTGGTGGAATAGAATAACTCACACGTATTATAGATGTAATTAATTGCATAACACATTAATGGATTTAAATCCGATAACTAGGGTCTGCTGAAAAACGATAAAAGCAATAGATAACGGCTTGATATTATTATAC
>CAZVFT010000068.1:0-13627 GCA_964626495.1 uncultured bacterium | reverse complement strand
TAACAGCTAGCAGGGCTTCTTTGAAGGTAAGATAGTGAGTATTATAATCAAAATCAGGGAAGTGAAGTACCTTTAATCCTGGTTCGTTCAGTTCCGGCAGACCCGATTCCATTGGCTCCTGGATATATAAGTTGCCAAACCGCCAATAGAACAGTCCCCCATCCGGGTCGTGATAGATATCCAGTTCAATTTGGCGAATACCGTAGTCATCAAACTGTTCATCAAGGGGAAGATGAGTATAATCCAGTTCACGCCCCATGGCTGAGTCCATGGCTGTTATCAGATTAAGAAGCCTTTCTGGTGGCTGGATTCGGTAGCTGTTATGACTGCCTATGACCTGTATCTGATTGATGTGGAGAGAATCCACATCCAGTTCATACTCTAGTTCCTCATCCGGTCTGTGTTCCGGTTCCTCGCAGGATAATCCAAAGATGAGAAAGAGGGGTAACAGGGTAAATTTAAAGAATGGAGCGTACCGTTTTTTATTTCGTAAATTCAACTGATTTAACATAAATAAGTTTATTTTTAAAACATTTGGATATCAAGCTAAATAATGGAATGAACTTCCCAGCATTGGGGAAGCGATAGGGACTTTAAATCCCCTACAACCCCCCCCATCCCGATGGATCAAGACGCCCCTCAAAGTGTACAGACTGGGAACATAGATTACAAACGTTCGGGGACATAGGTAACAGTTTTTCAGAACGTTTTCTGTAGATATTGCAAATCAATTTATAAATTTTTGTATGACAAGATATTACTCAAGCATCACTGAAACAGAATCAAGAGTCCCATCATTTTCCACAGGATTGAGTGCCAGAATGTGGGCGATAAGATCGTATGTATGAATATTCTGGAAGGGGCTTACCGTCAATCCATCCTTAAATGCAGGCCCGCTGGCGATGAAGAATCCGTGCATGGATTTATAAGCAGGATCGTAACCGTGATTACCACCCGTATAAGCATCAAGGTGTTCGTTAAAGTAGCCGTGAGTGGTGATTGACCACCCTTCATCGGCGATGCAGATGATGGGGGGAATCCGGCGGTGACTGCTGAAATGCAGCCGATCTGGAATGTCCTCCTTCCGGTAAACCGCCATCTTGTCGTGAGCTTCGTGGAGTGAATTGTAAACGGAATCCACCCAGCTATCAACGGGCAGAATCATTGACACCGGTGACCACTCTATCATCCGTATACTGTCACTGGGAACTTCTAGGTAGTCATCGAGAAAAATTACTCTGTCTCGACTTAGTTCCGTCATCCCGTGATCTGAAGTGATGATAATATTTACCTCATCCAAAAGTTCCCGCTCTTCCAGTCCTTCAATAAGCATTCCCATATAGCTATCCAATTCCTGAATGATGGTATTCATCGTATCTGCCTGGGGACCATACATATGTCCCCAGGTATCTGTGTCGCTGAAATAGAGAGTGATGAAAGCGGGGCGTTCATCTTCAGGGCGGATTAGCCAGTCCAGAACCTGATGAACACGATCTTCGTTTGGAACGGTACCATCGTATGGAAGACAATATGTGGGGCGTTCGCCATTAATCTCAGCTTCTGAGCCGGGCCAGAAATAAGTGGCGGTGACTTGTCCCTGTTTCTCCGCTGTTACCCAGATAGGTTCTGCCTCGTACCAGCGACTTTCGGTTACCGGTTCGCTATCTTCCCCAATATAGTACTCGGCATCCCACTCTTCATCGTACATTCTATTGGAAATAATACCATGATTTTCAGGATAGCATCCAGTGACAATGGAAAGGTGGTTCGGAAATGTCTTTGATGGAAATACGGGAACATAGGATTTTGCTTTCACACCGTTTTCCGTTAGGTAATCGAGGTTAGGGGTATCGGTTCTATCTTGGTAATCCCACCGGAATCCGTCCATAGAAATTAAAATGACGGTCTGTGGCGTTTTCGAATCGTTGTTGCCTTTTTTAACACACGAAAGAGAAAAGAAAAACAGTAGAAGAATCAGAAAATGGAAAAGTCGCACACCACCCGGCATACGAAACCATCTGATTCTCTTTTTCTTATTTTGTAAATCTGCCATCATCTTTCTCCTTTTTAAATTTCCCTATTTTTTTCTCTAGCCACCCGATTTTTACTGCTTCCTGAGGATCAAGTGACGGGAAAAACGGTTTGATATCCAGAAGTGGCGTCCCATCAATGATATCTATATCACGTATGTAAAGATTGCTGTCTTCTACTTTATCCAGACGAACGATGGACATACCAATGGGATTGGGTCGAGAGGGCGCTCTAGTTGAAAACACTCCTCGAGGTTTGTCATCAAGATACGGGTTCGGGGTTAATGTATGTTCCCTAGACAGGTGAAAGTGGTATATCAAAATTATGTGTGAGAATCCATCAAGGTCTTTCAGTCCATCGTGATACTCAGGAAAAATTTCTACGGTACCTTTTATGTCCCGTCCCCCTTCTGGCTGGATTGGTGTTCCCTTAGGATGTTTAAACGGGGAACGTATGATACCGATGGGTGTATAGGTAATTTTTTTCATAGATTGGGTTTCGTCATCAAAAATTTTGGCTCATCATACATTATTGTCGGTCAGGCTCCCGACTGATCGGTAATCTTATCCTGCTCCTGATGCCTAATCTTTTTTTTGAACTACTTCTACTTTTATTACTTGTCTGTCTAACTCGTGCACTTGCCTGAATTTAGGTCTTCTTTGCATTACGATTTATAAATATGATTTCTTAGGGTGTCCATAAAAATTTAACAATTACAGACATTTGCTACACCAGAAAAACTTTCCTAGTCTCAATGGCTAGATTCACCCCCTCTTTTTTTCTCCCCCCTCAAGGGGGAGAAGGTCTTTCTTGGAATCTTTACTGATTAGCTGCATGAGTCCCCTCTTGAGAGGGGTGTCCCGCCATTGCGGGATGGGGTGTGTTACAAACGTGATCAACCGAAAAAACGTCAGTGGAATGAAAATAACGCCTTGCCTGCCCTCTGAAGACACGAGGGTGGGAATGGTGTAACAACATTTGTTCATATTTGTAACCTGCCATCAGATATGTTCTTTGATTTAAGGACTAAACTTAATTTTTACCACATCGCCATCCTGGATAATATAGTCCCTGCCGTGAATGTGAATCAGCCCATGCTTCCTGAGTTCTGCCTCAGAGCCATAAGTGAACAGATCTTCGTAGGAATAGACCTCTGCTTTGATAAACCCTTTCTCGAAATCGGAATGAATGACGCTGGCTGCCCGGGGCGTTGAACAACCCCGTTCCACTGTCCAGGCTTGAGCGTAATTGGATTCTGTGGTGAAAAAGGTAACAAGATCAAGTAAAGCGTAAGATTCACATGTAAGAACTTCAAGGCTGGTAGTTTTTAGATCCCATTCGTCCATAAAGAATTGTCGCTCCTCTTCATCCTCAAGAAATGCAAGCTCTACCTCAAGAGCAGCGCTCAATATCAGAACCCGCTCTTCATTTTCTTCTCCCCATTTCTGGAGAGATTCTGCTTCCGATCCGGGCAGGTGGGATGTGGCTTCATCCTCGTTGACATTACCGACATAAAGCACCGGCTTGGCTGAAATGAGAAACAGATCCTTGATAACGTCTTTTTCTTCTTCATCTAGTCTGGTTTTTCTGATGGCGATGCCCTGATTGAGGAACGAAGCTATTTTATCCAGCACTTCCATTTTCTTCCCTGCATCCTTATCTCCTGTCTTTGCTTTCTTGACCAGTTTATTCTGCCGGCTTGTGACGGTTTCAAGGTCTTTTAAAATGATTTCTGTCTCAATAATATCAATATCCCGAACAGGATTGAGTGTTTCATCAATATGGCTCACCTGATCGTTGGTAAAACATCTGACCAGATGAATGATAGCATCAACCTCCCGAATTTGTGCCAGGAACTGATTTCCCAGTCCCTCACCCAGGTGGGACCCCCGGATTAATCCAGCAATATCCACGACTCTCAGCGTGGTGGGTATGACTTTTTCGGAATGTAAGATTTCCGCCAGCTTTGTCAGTCTTTCATCGGGAACCGGAACAACACCCACATGAGGGTCAACAGTAGTAAAGGGATAAGTATCAATGTGTACCTGACTGTGGGTAAGAGCGGAAAAAAGGGTAGATTTCCCCACATTTGGGAGACCAACTATACCGCATTGAAGAGCCATATTTATATTCCGATGAAATTAGTTTTTTGGAAAACCTAAGTATCTTTATTTTATGAAGTTTATTAAATCAAATTTTACAATTTGGCTATGTGAATCCCAAATAGAAATAAGGGGATTAATAACTGTTGTTTTTTTTTAAATATTGGAGACACGCGGTAGTACAGCTTATTGACGTGATTCATAAATTACACTGGCATCAGCCTATGATATCTCTGTGCAGGTTGATGAGTTGAGACCGGTCATCAGCAATGAACCTGCAGCTGCTTTCCACTCGCAGCTTTGCGTCCTGTATCCAGATTTCTGCCAGACTGGCTTTGCGAGTATTGTCCCGGGCACACTCCAGAAAGAGAAAGGATACGTAAATATCAATTGCCATATCCACCATTTGTCGCGACACGTAATTGGTATAATCGGTGTCTTTTTTCTGTTTGACAAACTCTACAGTCCTATAATATTGAGGGACAAAGGCTTTTGCTTCTTTTGACAGTTTGTTGAGTTTGTCAGGATAACTTCCCGCCAAAAAATCGTCAAACAGTTTGTTCATAGTACCTGCAAGCAGTCCACCAATGGCCCCCACAATTTGAAGCTGAGAAGTGCCCTCATAAATGTTAGTGATTCGAGCATCTCGGTAATACCGTTCCATATCGTAATCTTTCATATACCCGCTCCCTCCCATTACCTGCATGCCGTCATAAGCCGCACGGTTGCACATTTCAGATGTGAAATATTTTGTCATCGGGGTAAGAACTGATATTAGGCGTTCGTAGTACTTGACATTTTTTTTGATTTCCAGGTTGACAGCTTCATCCCTCTTTTTAGCTTTTTCCATTTGCGCAGCAGGGATTTTGAAAAGGTCCACCACTTTAGCCGTTTCATAAAGAAGCAAACGTCCCGCTTCGATGTTCATTTTCATATTCGTGAGCATGTCGTAAACGGCAGGGAAATCAATGATCGGCTTGCCAAACTGGACACGGGATTCAGCATATTTCCTGGCAGTTCGATAGGCGGCTTCGGCAATTCCCAGCGATTGAGCTGAGATGCCCAACCGAGCGCCATTCATAAGTGACATAACATATTTGGTGAGCCCCCGTTTACGCTGACCCACTAAATAGGCAGGTGTGTGGTCAAATACTATTTCACAGGTGGGAGAACCGTGTATTCCCAATTTGTTTTCAATCCGTCGAATGTAAATGGTATCATTTTTTGAACAGACAAAGAGGGAAAGACCGCGGGCGTTTGTTGTGCCTTCTTCAGATCGAGCCAGTACCAGCAGGATATCACCACACCCATTGGTGATGAATCGCTTAACCCCATTCAGATGCCAGACACCGGCATCACCTCCTTCAGAAGGCGGAATTGCCTGAAGCCTGACGGATTGTAAATCTGAGCCGGAATCAGGCTCGGTGAGAACCATTGCTCCTGTTGCTTCACCGCTGGCAAGTTTTGGTATGTAGGTCTCTTTCTGTTCCTCTGACCCAAATTCATTGATGGTTTCAGCAATATCCTGCAATCCCACCAAATTCATCAAAGAGGCATCAGCACGAGAGACCATTTCCATCACTGCAGCTATTATCGCCTGAGGCATATTCAATCCGCCAAATCGTCTTGGAAGAGAAATCCCCAAAAGTTGTGCCCTCCTGAAATCCCGAAGGTTAGCCTTGACGAGAGGATGAAAAATAACGTCACCATCCCTGCATTCGTTTCCCTCCTCATCAATCTGACTTGCCCGTTCGGCAATAGGACCTGCACACAATTCTCCAGCTAGCTTACAAATGTTTAAATAATTTTCTATCGAATCGTCAGCATTTTCCGACGCATAATCAAACTTTTTACTGTCGCTATAGTCCTCTTCTAAAAGGTCAGCAAGTTCTTTTAGATTCAGTCTCTTTAAATTGTATTCTATGTCAGGATTGTCTGTATAAAAATTTGCCATAGGTTTCTATCTCTTTTTTGGGTTCATCATATATTTTTGCCTGTCAGGCTTTTGACTGAAACATGTCCGGCTTTTGACGGAAAGGGGAGGTTTTCCAACTAAAAAGTTCAACAATACAAAGTTTTGACTGACATTTAGAATCATAATTGGCTTACTCCATTTAGCTTTACAAAAGACCACATTGAGCGTCTTATCCACAGAATACCTTGCTGAAGAACCTTTTTTTATTCTGATGTGATGAGATTAAATTGCAGTCAAGGAAAATTGTTCGGTTGGACTCTGCGCTTGTCATCGGATGAAATAACCTTCGTGAAAATGTTCACCCAAAGTCATTCTTATTTTCAAATTTATTAATATAAAACAACCTTGCCCCAGTATCCAACGAAACGCTTTTCGCATCAGGTTAATCCTGAAGGTATTGCGGATTGGCCAGTTTAGAAATTAAGCAAATATCAATCTTCCTTTCGGTTTAGGAATTGGCCGGTTTAATTCTTTCGCGGTCTCAACCCACTCGTTGATTATAACTTCAACATTTTGAAGTGCTTGCCCGTAGGTTTTTCCATCTGACATACAACCGGGTAATTCCGGAACTTCTGCAATGTAAGTACTATCGTCTTCACTCCAGTAAATGATTATTTCATATTTACTCATTTATAAATTCTCCTAGTTTGTATTGAAGTATGATATTTCTAACTTGTTTTACCTGATAAGGTTTTGCCATTTTTCCTTTCGGTTGAATGTTAATAATTTCTTCAACATCATCTTTTGTGAAAATATGATGACTCCCTTTAATTCTTTCTTCAAAACCTAATTTTTTTAATAACCAACATAAATCATTAAAACGAAAGTTTTTGTCGGAAACTCCAAGTAAAATTTTTCCTAATAGTTTTTCTATTTTAACCACGATAATAAACTACATTATTCTGACAATTATTCAAAACTTGCTAACTTGTAATTGGTTCCTGGTCCCTGTTTCATACTTAGGAGTTTTTTGACTTGTAAGATTTGATCATCATAGGAATAACATCGTTGACATCTCCCACAATGCCGTAGTGAGCGATCTTGAAAATGGGAGCGTCAGGGTCAGTGTTGATGGCAATAATTTTCCCGGATTCAATCATCCCTTCCCGATGTTGAATAGCTCCTGAAATACCGCAAGCGATATACAGCTTGGGCCGTACGGTAGTACCGGTTTGCCCCACCTGGTGGTCATGACTGATAAAACCGCTGTCTACAGCTGCCCGTGAGGCACCGACGACACCTCCAAGCGTTTCTGCTAACTCGTGTATCAACTGGAAATTTTCCTTGCTGCCAATCCCGGCTCCTCCTGAAATAATAATATCCGCTGCTTTCAAATTGACCTTTTTTTCGCTTACGGTTCGTTTAATCACACTATTTACAAAATCATCATCGTTCAGCTCAACGTCGAGGGGAATTACCTCTCCTGATGGATTTTTAATCGGTTTGTTAAGCTTCATCACTCCTTCACGAACAGTAGCCATTTGGGGGCGGTGTTCAGGAGCGATAATGGTAGCAATGATATTCCCTCCGAACGCTGGCCGAATCTGGTATAAGATGTCCTTGTACGTCCTGTTAAGTTTTTTGTCCTCGTGGTTTCCAATCTTCAAATCGGTACAATCGGCAGTCAGACCGGTTTTAATTTTACTGGCGACACGTGGTGCCAGATCTCTGCCCAATGGTGTAGCACCAAACAACACAATCTCGGGAGCTGTTGTTTCTATCACAGATGAGACGATGTTAGTGTAAGGGAGGGTTTCATAAAATTTCAGTCTTTTGTCTTCAGCTATGTAGAGTTTATTACAGCCGTAGGATAAAATTTTGGCGGTGAATTGAGAAATGTCATTCCCTGCCATCAGAGCAGTGACCTTTCCATTCAATGTTTGGGCAAGTTCCCGCGCCTTACAGATTAGCTCCAGGCTGACATCGGAAATCTCTCCATGCTCAATTTCAATAAAGACTAAAACGTCACCTTTGTTTGTTTTATCAGCCAAATGTCCGCTCCTCAATCAGTTCGGAGAATAGCTCTCTGACCCCTTTCTCAGTCGGCTTAACCGTTTTTGTTTCAACGGCGGAAATCACCACACTCTGAACTTTCTTCACCTTTGTGGGAGAACCTTTCAGACCAAGGCAGGCAGGTTCGGCATCCAGATCTGCTGCTGTCCAGGTTTCAATCAGTAAATTCTTTTGGGAAAGCTCCTTACATTTTTTAGAAATTTCTTTCTTAAGAATATCGGCGGCATATTCCCCAGTGGGAGAACTGTTTTTAATCTCCTGCTCCACCTCAAGGCAGGTTCTGGCTTTCTTGTATTTCATCATCAATTTAGCCCCAAACGGTCGCGGTTGATTGGCGGAAGAGGGTACGGTTATCAGGATAGGGAGTTCTGTCTGTATGGTTTCTATGGTACGTCCGAGGGTTCGAGAAATGGTAATTTTATTATCTACCAGATCAATTATTTTTTCAGTGTAGGTTATCTGATTCACACCAATTTTTTCTGCCACCTGGGGACCTATTTGAGCGGTATCACCATCAATTGCCTGGCGACCGCAGAGCACCATATCAAATTTTCCTGTCTTCTTAATGGCAAGTGCCAGGGTATAGGAAGTTGCCAGCGTATCGGCGCCAGCGATAAGCCGGTCAGTCAGGAGTATACATCTGTCTGCTCCACGATACAGAGCTTCCCTGAGGACATTGGCAGCTCTGGGCGGTCCCATAGTGATCACGGTAATCATACCGCCAAAATGCTCTTTTATTTCAAGAGCCATTTCCAAAGCGTTGAGATCTTCAGGATTGAATATGGCAGGAAGAGCACCTCGATTTACAGTACCATCAGCTTTCATAGCGTCAGCTGTAACGTTTTTGGTGTCTGGCACCTGTTTAACTAAAACGATAAGTTTTACATTCATAATGTGGGCGGAAGATATTATTTTTGATTTAAGATTCAAATCATTTTTGTTAGCGATCTTTGAAGACCGGGGTAAATTCAAATTCCAGCGATTTTAGCTGAGGTACTGACTTTTGTTTCTGCTGAGATGGAATAAACGATCGAGTTGAAAGATCAAATTTTTGATGAAGGGCTTGATTACAATTCAATTACTGAACTATAGAAAAGGAGGAAACCAATGGGACTGATTAATTTTTTTCAGCAGTTTGACCATCCAACCATCATATTTCTGATGAAGTTCTTTACATTGCTAGGAGATGAGAGTTTTTATCTTCTTGTAGTACCGATCGTTTACTGGTGCTGGCGGAAAAATGTGGCTTTACCTCTATTGTTTATTTTACTAATCAATTTTTATCTAAGCTGGGCGTTGAAAGAGTGGTTTCATCTTCCCAGACCAGATGGGGTAGCAATGATTGATGCCGATGGGTATGGGTTTCCCAGCGGACACGCTATGGGTGCGATGGTACTCTGGGGATATCTGGCATGGGTGATAAACTCCTATTTATGGCCCGGAATCATTATTTTCTTCATTGGGCTTTCGAGAGTATATCTGGGGGTACATTTTCCATACGATGTGGTAGGAGGATGGACCATCGGTTTTTGTTATCTGTATATTGCCACATCAGCTGAAAAACAGATAGTCAGGCGGCACGTTAAATTTCCTCCAGGAGTGACTACCCTGTTGGTTGTGTTCACAGGAATTATGTTAGCGCTATTGACCCCCTCTGACATATCTGTTCGAGTGGGAGGTATGCTGGCTGGTATGGGCGGAGGTATGATAATGGAAAGAATCTGGGTAAAGTTTAAGCCAGAGACTGACTGGTGGAGACAGATAATAAAAGTCGTTATAGGTGTTACTGGTATATTGGTATTGCGAATTGGTTTGAAAATGTTATTGCCGGAAAGTGATTGGGCAGATTGGATTCGTTACTTTGCTATGGGGATATGGGCTGGATTAGCTGTAACGTGGTTATTTGGGAAACTGGGTCTTAATGCCCCGCTCAAGTAGGAGTACGAATCAATATCAATATTGATTTATTCCAGGCTTCGACGCTTCTCAAGAAGAGCTATTATTTCACGGTTTTCCACCGTTGGTTGGAGGTCAAACGTAATTTTTGCTTCCTTTAAAGCATAGTCGTACCACCCCTTTTTTGAATAAGCAAGAGCAAGGTGATAGTGAGCTTTGGTCACACTGTTTAATTGAACCCGCGTCAATAAGCTGGGATCATCTGGATATAACCGAATGACCTCTCGGTACTCCAGAATTGCTTCCTCCAACAATCCTTTCTGATAGTACCAGTTGCCCAAATTGAGATGTCGGTCAGGGTCATCCGCACATCCTGTCAAGATTATTATAGCTACTATGAATAAGAAGAGTTTACGCATTGCTTACTTTCCTCTATTTTCAAGTTGTATCAATTTCTTACCTGTAGTTTAATGATGATTATGCACTTTTGCCACTAATCTTATTAATTTAGGATAAAATCGGAATGAACTCACTGATAATACCAGCTAACATAAATCCTTTAACTAAATTTAAACATGTTAACGGAAAGAGTATGGCTTGCTGGTCTGAGTGTTAAATGATAATTCACGATGACTTTATCAATTTTATGACTGGGTAAAATTTACGGTCAGTTATAAGAAAATCAACATAAAATCTTGCTGATATTATAACTCCTCTCCGCCCCCGAAACTTCGGGATAATTCAGAACACCACCGTCGCTGTCGTAGATCACGCACACGTAGAGTCGGGGAGAGATTGCTTGATATTTACTGGATATTATTTGTGCAAGGGTAAAACAGTGTTTGTCCGTATGGTTTTCGGCTCTTTTGTTACAAACGCCAAACATAGAACTCCTATAACTATGAAAATCCCAAGCCCCAGCAAGGTAGTGGAGATCCCAACAACAGGAATAAATGCTCCCGTTAAGAGGATAAAGATCAAGACAAATGGTGCTGTAAGGCTATCTACGAGTGCGAAGTAGATTTTTTTATCCTTCTCTCCAGCCAATTCATAGATCAAGCTCATAGCTGATGTCCAAAATCCCCCCTGAGCCAATCCCAGAAAAACAAAGATTATATAGACGTGTGTGAGTGTATGTGCCAGCAGATCTGTGATGAGGGCGCAGAGATAGGCAATGAAAACAAGTACCATAACATATTTATGACCAACCCGATCCCCAATTTTCCCAGCGACATAGTTTGATAATGCAGCTGTCAATCCAATGATTATGGCAAATATTCCTGCTTCACTGACATCAAAATGAAGTTTGTTGTAGCTGTGAACAGCGTAGAGAGAAATGGCGGGAAAATTAGCGGTGAGGAAAATTCGACTAAAAATGTAACGCTTGAAATTAGTGTCTTGAAGAAAAGTGTTTTTAACTTCAGAAACAAATTGTCCAAAAGTTTTTGCATGAGACTGCCGGGACGCATTACTTATTCGATATGCTGTAAACAGCAACACTGCAAAGATGATACAACAGGTGTAAATTAGAAATCCGTAACCAAAATTTTGAGGAAATGAAACTGTAGCTAAAAGTTTTTTTACCACCAACCCGCCAACAACTCCGGCGATGGCACCAAAGGCAAAAGAAATTCCAAAGAAAGATCCCCGTCTTTCAGGGAGGTGGGCGGAATCCAGGAAATCAGCCCAGATTGGAAAGATAAATCCTACGGAAATGGTGAAAAGGAGGAAACAGATATAATAGAAGATCCAGGCGAACGGACCTATTGGACCGATAAATGCAAAGATGAAGCCAGCTATAAAAATTGGAGGAATGATAAGAAGATGAACCCCAATAGCGGTCAATTTAATATTTCTGGTATTCCGAGCAAGATACGCTGAATAGATTTGAGGGACAGCTGCAGAGATAACGAAGACTCCCGCAACAGATCCGATGATAATATTGGGAGCATTGAGCTGCTTCAAAAATAAGGGAATTATGGCATAACTGGAGTGAAAAACCAACCCAAACCCCCAGCACATTTCATGTAAAACGTTAAGAAATAAATTCCAATTATGATCGTTCTGAGTAAGTTTTGATATGGTCATTTAATCAGATGACTTTCTCGGTAGAAGTATTGATGACACAATAAGCAAGAGACCACCGAACAATTGGGAGGTGGTTAATATTCTTCCACGGATAAACCAATCAATGAGAACAGCTGAAAGAGGCCAGAAAAGTTCGTAGATTGTGGCGTGAGTAGCGGGGATATATTTTAGTCCATAATAATAGATAAAAAGAGCAACGCTACCGCTGGAAAGGACAATAATAATAATGAACAACCACTGATTTCCCGTCAGAGCGAAGACATCCGGTCTATTCTTCATAGTACAGAAGATGGCAAGAGCCACAATTGTGGTGATCCATAATCTGAGTGAGGTAAGTGTGAAAAATGATAGACGCTTCAGTGCATGCTTTCCCAGAACGGTAGAACTTCCCCATGCAAAAGCTGCAAGCAATGCCAATAATGAAGCGATAATCATTTTACTATTCGTTTCGAAATTTGGGAATATACTTCCGAATGTGACGAATAATCCCCCGATAATGGCACCGGCTGCACAGAGTAGATATCGTTTGGTTAGTTTCTCTTTAAGAATGACTGCAGCTAATGCGATGGCAAAAAGGGGTTGGAATTTCTGTAATAAGACCACTACTGAGAGATCAATATACTCCACATAGCTGAGAGCTTTGGTGTAAAAGTAGGTTCCAAGCAACCCTCCAAACAGTGCCACCCAGATGACGGAAACCCAGGATCGATCCCGTAGTTTTGTTATTTCTTTCCATCCTTTAATGAGTAAAGGTAAAAATATAATAGCCCCTAATAGATGTTCCAGCAGAACGATCAGAAATGAGGAGACGCTGTACAGATTCTGTCGAATATACCCATCAACCGACCAGAGGATGGCGGCAAATATTATGGCGAGAGGAGGAAGAAATTTTAACGTTTTCATTGCTGACAATTTAGTATATTTTTTGCATATGCATTAACGATGTTTTACAGTGCCAATCGTTTACGAAATCCCACCCAGAAGGACTCCCGACAGCGACTCGGAATATTTGGAACAGCTGACTAAAGCAATCTTTCAAGCGGGTTTCAGCTGGTCTGTAATTCGGAACAAATGGGATAATTTCAAACGGGCATTTGACAGGTTTGAGATTAAAAAGGTGGCGAACTATGGTTTAGCTGATTTGGAGAGACTGATCAATGACTCCAGCATCGTACGGAACAGACAGAAAATCGCTGCTACTGTTGAGAATGCTCAGATTATGCTGGAATTGATTGGCAAGCACGGTTCGTTTAAGGCTTATCTTGATTCATTAGAGGGTGATTACTACGAGCGAGCAGCGGAGTTACAGCAAGTTTTTAAACATCTTGGTCGCACTGGTGTTTTTGTCTTTTTCTATTGTGTTAATGAAGAGGTTCCCAAGTGGGAAGAACGATGATGTGGATTTTGTATGTATATGTTGTTCCTGCCTGTCTTTGTGAGAGTTAATGTTGCATAATGAATTCAATCAGTAACCATTGTTCCCCAGCCATCATATTCACCATTCAATTCTTTAGCAATGGAC
>CAZVFT010000067.1:0-13663 GCA_964626495.1 uncultured bacterium | reverse complement strand
CGGGCAGGCAGCGATTATATTTCCTTACAACGAGCAGGTAAGGGGTTATTATTTCCGTAATGTTTGCCTACATTTCATACGGGAAAACGAACTTTTGACTAAATTTTCTCTGCCAGTCCGGCTTTGTTTGACGGATTTCTCTCTTTCTGACCTGCCCGCCCCCTGAGCGAAGCCGAAGGGTAGGCGAGCATTACGGAAATGTCAACTTTTTTAATCTTTCACCGTCGGTCCGCCTGCCACCCACTAGTCTGCTCCCTCATCGGGAGGGCTGGCAGACGGTGTGGGGCGGGCAGGCGACCCCCGGAATTGTTCAGTAAACTTGTATTTGAATTCAATTGGTAAAAGGGATCACCGACGGGACTGAAGTGTCTTGGAGTAAAAAGATGCGGCGTAGCGAAATCATTTTTAAATTTCAGATATTCCCTCAAAGTCATCTGTACTTTCCGAAATATAACCGAATTTCATCTATCTAACTTTGCGGAAGTTTCCGTAAGGAACTGGACGGATTCCACTGATGGTCGGACGAGTTCTACTTCCGCAAAGTTTTAATTTCAAGGTGTATTATTCAGAGTAATAAGCTTAAATTTATTTGTCGTAAATAATTGATTTAGCGCTAACATCACAGGAGTCTATGTCACAATGATGTATACAAATGAACAAGAATACAATCCACGACTGAAAAGAATTACTTTAGAGGTTGTAGAAAATCAAATTCGTGATAAAAATCTTCAAGAAACGGAACAAACACTTAACCGTTTGATGGATGATGGCTATTCTCGTAAAGAAGCAGTTGAAATGATTGCGAGTGTTGTTGTAGAGGAGATATGGGATATCTTGAATGATAAAAGATACTTTGATGAAAAGAAATTTGTAAAACAGTTAAAAAAATTGAAGTGAGAAAGCAGATGCCTCAAATTGTCATCGGTACAGCAGGTCATATTGATCACGGTAAGACAGTCCTCGTTAAGGCACTGACCGGGACGGATACGGATAGCCATCCTGAGGAAAAAGAACGGGGGATGACCATTGACCTTGGCTTTGCTTTTCTCACGGATGATATCACCGTCATTGATGTCCCGGGTCACGAAAAATTTATTCGCAATATGGTAGCAGGAGCGAGTACAATAGATATTGCTCTTCTAACGATTGCATCTGATGATGGCATTATGCCCCAGACCCGTGAACATCTCGACATTCTCAAACTACTTGGTGTACAGACTGGTTGTATTGCCATAACAAAAATAGATCTGATAGAAGAAAGTGAGTGGCTGGATCTCCTCGAAGAGGAAATAGTGGAATATGTGCAGGATTCCTTTTTAGATAATGCCCCCATTATTCGAGTATCTTCTGTCACTGGTGAAGGGGTTGAGGAACTGAGAAAAATTCTGCTGAACATAGCAGGTCAGGTAAAAGAAAAGAAGGATCGAGGATTTTTCCGTCTGTGTGTGGATCGGGTATTCACCAAAAAAGGATTTGGGACCGTGGTAACAGGGACTGTTGTAAGCGGGTCACTTTCCACCGGTGAGGAAGTGGAGATTTTACCTAATGGGATTGTCACGAAGGTTCGTGCACTGCAATCTCACGCCAGGGAAGTAAGGTCTGTTAAAACGGGTGATCGGGCTGCCATAAATCTTGCTAAAATAGAATGTAGAAATCTAAAACGTGGCACCGTTATTGCTTCCTGTGGGATGTTACAAACCACCACGGCAATTGGAGTTGAAATTTCCCTCATTTCATCAACCCTTAGACGTTTGAAACACGAACAGCGAATCAGGGTACATCTCGGGACAGACGAAATATTAGGTCGGGTTTTTCTGGCTGGAAAGAAGAAGGAGCTGAAAGCTGGGGAGAGTTCGCCAGCTCTCATCAAATTGGAATCCCCTATTGTGCCAGCGGTGGATGATCCGGTAATAATTCGGTTTTATTCACCGGCAGAAACAATGGGAGGAGGTAAAGTAATCGATGCAAACCCACCCCCCAAATGGAAGATGGGTAAAAAGTGGCTGTCAGATATTTTTGGATTGAGCAGTGAGGAACGGTTTAAAAAGTTCTTAAAAGAAAGTACTAATTTTCCATTAACCGTGATGGATTGGACTCACCGCTGGCAGTTATCAGAGGGTAATATCAAGACATTAGCAGAGAAAGTTGATGTGATACGATTTGGTTTAGACGAGAATCCATACATATTGCTCTGTTCATCTGTGGATGGACATAAGGATAGACTGATTGGATTTCTTGAGACATTTCATTCTCGTAATCCTTATAAAAAGGGGACAAGACGGGAAGAGTTAATCCAGAAAATGGATGTCAGTTTACCTCTGTATGACTTTCTAACAGAATCATTAAAGAGCGATGGGAAAGTGGAAATTGATGATGGTTTCATCCGACTGGCGGGATTTCAAATTCAATTGGAATCTGACGATCTGGCTATTACGCAAAAAGTTGAAAATCATCTATTGGACAGTGGGTTTACTCTATTATCCTCATCAGAGATTGCTACACTTCAAAATGTTCCAATTTCACATTTACTTCAACTCCTGCATATTTTGAAAAACGACAATAAAATTGTTGAAATTAATCGAGATCTTTGGATTCACATCGAGAATCTGAAATCTTTAAAATTAAAAGTTAGACAATTTTTTGAAAATAACACTAAGATGTCTGTAGTGGACTTTAAATCTTTTACGAACACAACCAGAAAACACGCCATTCCGCTTCTTGAATATCTTGACAAGCACGGGGTAACTGTGCGGGATGGAAACGTCAGGATTCTTCCGTGATGGCTAACAAGAAGTCGAAGAAAAGGGAGGAAATGACGCCTTTAATGCGGCAGTATCACAGCATCAAGGCAAAATATCCCAACACTCTTGTTCTTTTTCGGATGGGGGATTTTTACGAAACCTTCGAAGATGATGCGAAAGTTACATCGAGGATTTTAAACATCGCTCTGACGAAACGAGCGAATGGAGCAGCCGCTTCTGTTCCTCTGGCAGGATTTCCTCACCATGCTCTCGATTCATATCTTCACAAGCTCATTGAAGCCGAGTTGCGGGTGGCGATTTGCGAACAGGTGGAGGATCCTAAACTGGCAAAAGGGATCGTCAAGCGGGAAGTAGTGGAGGTGGTTACTCCCGGAACAACAATATCTGAAAAATACCTTGATGAAAAATCAAACAATTTTTTAGCTGCTATTCATAGTAACAAAGATATAACTGGATTCGCATTTTTTGATCACTCCACGGGGGAATTTTATGTCGGTGAGTCAGGTGGAGCTGATTTGCATGAAATTATGGTCAAATTTTTTCCCAAGGAAGTAATCATCCAGGAAAAGTCGAATGTTGAAAAGAAAACCTGGTTCAAGAAAATCCGCCCATTTGTGACGGAAATGGATGAATGGTCATTTAACTACGATACGTCCTATTCTTCCCTCATTGATCATTTTGGTATGACCTCTCTGAAAGGGTTTGGATGCGAGGATTTTACAGTTGGGATAACAGCTGCTGGTGTGATTCTTCGATATGTCCAACATAATATTAAGAGCGCTCTCCATCACCTCACAAAATTGGTTGCCATCAGGAACGAGGAGATTATGGGACTGGATGAGTTCACAGTGCGAAATCTGGAACTTTTCTATTCACTGGCAACTCAGGGGGTTCACGGGACTTTAATCAGTGTGTTGGATAAAACAGTGACCCCCGGAGGAGGAAGGCTTCTCCGGAAACGATTAAAACATCCCCTCACCAACAAGCAGCGAATAGAAAATCGTCTTGCCTATGTAAAAGGATTTGTTACGGATGAAGAATTCCGGAGTGTTATTCGGCGAAGACTGATGAATTGCAGCGATCTGGAACGGTTAGTGGGGAAATTAAGTCGGGGTAAAGCTACACCCAGAGATCTTGCTAATCTAAAATCGACTCTAACATTGATCCCTGATTTTTACAATCACCTTCAAGATTCTAAAAACACCGCTCTTCAATTATTGGGTGAACAATTCGAAGATACTGCTGACATTGTAACATCCATCGAAAATACCCTTGTAGATTCTCCTCCCATTACAGTGGGGGAAGGAGGTATCATTCGAGATGGTGTCAACGAAGAATTGGATGAATTACGGGCTATTGCAAAAGGGGGAAAAGATTGGATTAATTCCATGGAAAAGTCTGAGAAGGAACGGACAGGTATCTCTTCTCTGAAAGTTGGGTATAACAAGGTATTTGGGTATTATCTGGAAGTTACCCGCCCCCATCTCGATAAAGTCCCGGACAGCTACATAAGAAAACAAACTCTTGTGAATGCTGAAAGATTTATTACGCCTGAACTGAAGGAATACGAGGAGAAAATTCTCAATGCGGAGGAAAAACTGGTGGAAATTGAGATGGGAATTTTTCAATTTCTTCGAAAAGAGGTTTTGAAACAAGCGGCAAAGATACAAACAAATGCTGGGGTCTTAAATCAGATAGATCTCCACGCCACATTAGCTGAAGTAGCTGTGGAAAACCATTACATTGAACCAACAATAACTGATGGAACGAATATCACGGTGAGGGAATCCAGGCATCCAGTCGTGGAAGTTATTATGCCGGCAGGAGAGAAATTTATTCCTAATGATCTTGATATTTCAACGGACAGAGATCAAATCCTGCTGGTCACCGGTCCAAATATGGCGGGGAAGTCCACATATCTTCGGCAGGTGGGGTTGATTGTTGTTCTGGCACAGATGGGGAGTTATGTACCCGCTCAGAAAGCAGAGATTGGTATGGTAGATAGCCTTTTTACCCGTGTTGGCGCTAGTGATAATTTGGCTGGTGGAGAATCTACATTTTTAGTGGAAATGATCGAGGCAGCAAATATATTGAATAATGTTACTTCCAAGAGTCTTGTACTTTTTGATGAAATCGGTCGGGGGACAGCCACATTTGATGGTCTATCACTTGCGTGGGCTATTACAGAATTTTTACACGAGACCCCATCCTCGCAGCCGAGAACTATATTTGCTACGCATTATCACGAGTTAACTGAGCTTGAAGAGATTCTTTCTCGTGTGAAAAATTATAATGTGGCAGTAAAGGAGTTTGGAGATAAAATTGTCTTCTTGAGAAAGATAATTCCTGGATCGTGTGATAAGAGTTACGGGATTCACGTGGCACGAATGGCAGGTGTACCTGACTCCGTTATTCAGCGAGCCACTAAGATTCTTCATCATCTTGTACATCACGAATCCCCCGAAATCGAGGGAACCATTCCACCTGGTTCGACGTCTAACCAGTTGGACTTATTTTCTGAACAGGAATTAAGGTTAAGGGAAACGTTAGCAGATCTGGATATTGATAAAATGACTCCCCTTGAAGCATTGAAAAAATTAGATGAATTAAAATCAGAGTATGATCTGTAATCAATTGAATGAGAAATAACCGGATAATTTTCATAATAATCTTTTTCCTCTCTTTTTTACCAGCTGGTGAGTCAGTCTGGGTTAAGTATGGAAACCAGGTGTATGAAGGAGTTGGTGATGCTCGTGCCATCGCCCTGAGCGGGGCAGAGGTTGCCTCTGCAACTGGTCCATTAGCAATTCTGTGGAATCCCGCACGACTTTTCGAAAGTGAAGAAAAAGTGCTTTGTTATGCCCATCAAGAAAGATTTGCAGGTATCGTTAAATTTGATATTATCGGAACTAACTTAAAGAATAACTTTAGGTCAAAGTGGTCTCTTGTTTTAATTCGTGAGGAAGTAGAAAACATTCCAAATACCACTAGGGCTTTGTTGTACAACTCAGGCTCCCTTAATGACATCAGTGAACGAATTATACCGGAAAAGGTTACATATTTCAATCAGGTTCAATGGGCTGGAATTATTGGTTTTGCCACCTCTCTGCATAATTGGAAAATAGGGGGAAACGTCAGGGGATTATGGCACCAGTTGGGTTCTCACACAGGATATGGCATTGGATTCGATTTTGGGATGTACCGATCTTTGGGAATGAATAATATCTTGGGAATATCCATAAGGGATATTACTACTTCATGGGTAATCTGGGAGTCTGGAACTGTTGAGAGAATTACACCTGAAATATCAATCGGAAATATGTATAGCTTCCCATTGCTGGTTCAAAAGCTGAAAGTGAATTTTATGACAAATTTGTTCATTTCAACAGCGGGAAGGTTAAAATCCGATGATTTTTTTATCGGGAACATGGGAAGTAACCTTCGAGTAGGACTAAACATTCGTTACAGTGATAACTTTCATCTCCGTATAGGACGTAATCCTATCACAAATTATTCTGTTGGTGTTGGAATGAATTTCTCTTTTGGTTCTATTGATTATGCATTTACACCTTCACCACTAAACAGTAATCTGGGAACCAGCCATTATCTTTCTTTGAAATTACAGTCAGATGCCCTAAAATCACTGCGTGAAAAGTTAAACGAGTAATTGTGGATAAATTGTTAATTATTTAAAGTTTATAGTTTGGAATTTAACTTGTATTATTATATTGTATCATCTATGTTTTGAGCGAAATATTGAATCAAAGATATGATTAAAAGTATGACAGGATTCGGTTCAGCCAGAGGAATTTCCAATGGTGTTCCATTCTCGGTTGAAATTCGATCGGTAAATAGCCGTTATTTTGACTATCATTACAAAGGGTGTGAGACCTCGTTACGGATTGAAGAAACCATCCGACGAAAAGTTCAGAAAGTGTGTCACAGAGGCCGGGTAGAAGTGACATTGCAGATTGATAAAAATGGAATCGTGGGAAATGAGATGATGGTATTAGATAGAAAAAAATACGAAGCTTATCAATCTATTCTGAAGACTATTCACAATGATTATGGTATCGAAATCAACATTTCCAGTATGGTGGATCTGAAGGATCTCCTTGTTACAAATGAAAAATTAGAAGTTGATGAGGAAGCTGTTTCAGAAGCTGTAGATAAATCCCTCAAAGAATTAGAAGAGATGAGAGAACAGGAAGGAAAAAAACTGTTACAAGATTTCAGAGAGAGACTTGTCACACTCTTCACAAATATTGACAATATTGAGGAAATTCAACAAGAATCTGTAAGTTATAATAAAGATAAATACATAGCGAAGATATCAGAGATGATGAGGGATATTCCGGATGACGATTCTCGTATCATCCAGGAAGCCGCTATTTTAGCTGATAAATTAGATATCAGTGAGGAAATCGTTCGTTGTAGAAGTCACTTTGATCAATTCAAATTGTTTCTTAACGCAGACAAACCTGCAGGAAAACGATTACAATTTTTGTTGCAGGAAATTGTCCGTGAAATAAATACCATTGGTTCAAAAACCAATCAACTGGAAATTAGTCGCATAGTGATTGAGTTGAAAGACGATGTGGAGAAACTAAGAGAACAAGTTCAGAACGTCTTATGAAAAATAATTTGATTGTTATATCCGCTCCTTCAGGTGCTGGAAAAAGTACTATCTGTCGAGAACTTCAGCATCGGATGCCTGCCTTTGATTTTTCCATTTCCTATACTACACGTCCCAAACGACCTTATGAGAAAGATGGGTATGACTATCACTTTGTCTCTGAAGAAGAGTTTAACCACAAAGTGAAATTGAGAGAATTGGTGGAATATGAGGAAGTTCATGGATATCTTTATGGTACATCAAAAAACAGACTTCAGGAGTGTATAGAAGAAAATGAAACTATTCTCCTCGAGGTAGATGTAAAAGGAGGTGTGGCAGTTAAAAAAGCTTTTCCGAAGAATACTTTGACGATATTTATCAAACCTCCCAGTTTTGAGGAGTTGCGACGTCGGTTAAAAAAGCGAGGTTCAGATTCAGATGCCCGTATTGAGAAACGTCTCGAGAGGGTGAAATTCGAGATGGAATATGAAAAGGAATACGATTATAGTGTTGTAAATGATGACCTTGACGCTGCAGTAAAAGAGATTATTCAAATTTTGGGAAATTCATAAACAATAATACAAAGATAAGAAGAAAAGGATTAATTTTTTGAAAGAGAAATTAATGATAGAAGTACTGGTTAATTAATCATGATGGTTCATCACACGTTATTGTGGATAATTATGTTTTTAAACAACCTCCGCTTATCATCCCTTCCTTAGCAAGGAGGGGAAACAGACTTGTCCGGCTTCCGACGGAAAGGGGTGGTCTTACAAGTTTAATAACATGATCCAAAGGAACCTGCGGAAAACCTGTCTTATATCGTAAGACTCTGGTTCAAACCTATCCGTCTTTTGACTGATGTGTCAGGAACCCGACGGGTTGGTGAAAAGCCATCATAATAAAAATAAGGAGTCACTAATGTCAATAGAAACACTTTCTTTGAGAGAAATTGAAAAACGGACAAAAGATATGTATGAGGCTGCTGTTGTCATCGCCAGGAGAGCCCGGCAAATCATTGGTGATCGAGTTGTAGAGACCGATTTTGATGAGACTGCTGAGGAAATCGGACTGATGGATGAACCTGATGAAGAATATGTTGAATTGGAAAAAGCTACTACACAAGCTCTCCACGAATTTTTAGATGGAAAAATTGAATGGGGATATCCCGTGCTTGATGAAGATGGAGAAGTCAAAGAAGAATAATGGAACCCGAAAAGGTGAATCCCCAACTGGAAATATCCAAGTATTTTTCTCAGATGAAAGAAATGTATGGGGATGAGATATATGTTGAAAATGTGGATATTCCTCTTGAGGAAGGTTCACACTTGAAACTATCTGACTTTGAGAAAGTAATCAGTGACTGTCAAGAGTGTCATCTTTCACAGACCCGGACGAATTTGGTGTTTGGGGTAGGGAATGAACAGGCAGATTTGGTATTCGTTGGTGAAGCTCCAGGTCGAGATGAAGATCTTCAGGGTGAACCATTCGTTGGTCGGGCGGGTCAGTTATTGGATAAAATTTTACGTGCTATCCAACTTTCTCGCAAAGATGTTTATATCTGCAACGTTCTCAAATGTCGCCCCCCGGAAAATAGAACGCCCACAACTGATGAAATTAACACTTGCATTCCCTTTCTGGAAAAACAACTGGAATTAATTCAACCCAAACTCATTGTAGCTTTGGGGCTTACTGCCGTTCATTCTCTTTTAAACATTAATAGTCCTCTTAAGAAATTGAGAAGTCAACTTTGGAGTTGGAAGGGATATGATTTGGTGGTGACCTATCATCCAGCAGCCCTTCTTCGAAATGCCCGACTAAAACCAGCTGCCTGGGAGGATTTTCAGTGGATTAAACAATTAATACATTAGGATTTATTATGGCGAAGAAAGAATCTGATATTAACATAAAACTACCCCCTCAATTCCTTGAGGGTGAAGAAGCCGTATTGGGAGCAATGCTCTCCTCAAAGGGAGCCGTGAGTCGAGCTTTAGAAATTCTTGAACAGGAAAATTTTTACAAAGATGCAAATGCTAAAATTTTCCAGACAATGGTGGAATTATTCAATTCAGGAGAACCTGTGGATGCCATATCCGTCATTAACCGACTGAAGAAGAAAAAGCAACTGGATGCCGTTGGCGGGGCTTATTACATCACAGGTTTATCCGAGACAGTACCGACAACAGCTAATGTGAGTCATTACGCAAAAATTGTCCTCGAAAAGGCAAGTCTGCGTCGGTTAATTGATGTATCATCTGAATTATCCCAGAGTGCTTACAATGATCAGGCGGCTTTAGATGACATATTGGACGAAGCTGAGCAGAAAATCTTTGCCATTTCACAGAATCGTATGAAGGGGGGATTTTCGCAAATAAGTCCTGTTCTTCAAACCACCTTTGAACATCTGGATAAGATTCATCAAAAACCGGGTACTGTTACGGGAATCCCATCGGGACTTGTTGACTTGGATAATCTTACTTCTGGATTTCAACAAGGGGAATTTATAGTAATTGCAGGACGTCCTGGAGCAGGAAAAACCTCCCTTGCCATTACTATTGCTAGAAATGCTGCTGTGGATTATAAAATCCCCGTTGGGATGTTCAGTCTGGAAATGTCCAATAACCAATTGGCTATGCGGTTGTTATGTGCTGAAAGTCGCGTGGATAGTCACTTGGTTCGAACGGGGAAATTACCCAAGACTCAATGGAAAAATTTGTCACTTTCAGTTGGAGTTCTTGCTGAAGCGCAAATTTATCTTGATGACACTCCTGCTATTGGTATAACCGAAATGAGAGCAAAATCTCGTCGGTTAAAAGCAGAGAGAGACATCCAATTGCTGGTTCTTGACTATATGCAGCTGATGAAGGGTCCGCGGGCTGAAAGTCGGCAACATGAAATCTCCGTAATTTCAAGATCTCTGAAGTCACTTGCAAAAGAATTAGATATCCCCGTCGTTGCGCTTTCCCAGTTATCGAGGGCGGTTGAAAGTCGAGCGGATCATAGACCCCAGTTGTCGGACCTTCGTGAAAGTGGAGCCATTGAACAGGATGCTGATGTGGTGATGTTTGTGTATCGGAAGTGGCTATATTTTCAGGAGGAAGAATATCGAGGTCAGGCACAGATAATCGTAGCTAAACAGAGGAACGGTCCCACAGATACGATCCCGGTGACATTTGTTGATAAATACGCCAAATTTGAGAATCTATCCCCATATGAAGAAGAGGAGGCAACTGTACCGTTCTAATGGAAGTATCTCCTATTGCAAAATTGATTCCCACAGTAACGGGGGCTTACCCAAAAGAGTTTGAATCTATTGTGAATCTATTAACATCAAATGGGGGGAACGATAAGGAAATATTTCGAAAAGGGCTGTGGCCTGCATATCAGTTCAGTAAAGCACACCACGAAGGTCAGTATCGTCGTTCTGGAAAACCTCATTTCGAACACTGTTATGCCGTAGCCAAATCGCTGGCAGAGTGGGAAATGGATCTTGCTATGGTTGTAAGTGGTTTACTACATGATACGATTGAAGATACTGACGCCACCTATGAAGAGCTTGTAGAAAATTTTGGTCAAGAAGTGGCTGACTTGGTGGATGGTGTTACCAAACTGGGAGAAATTGAATTTCAGAGCAGGCAGGAAAGACAAGCAGAAAACCTGATGAAAATGTTTCTTTCTATGGCACAGGATATTCGAGTGATAATCATAAAATTTGCTGATCGTCTTCACAATATGAAAACCATTGAACATCTTCCACTCCTCAAACAGAGACGTATCGCTATCGAAACAAGAGATCTATATTCCCCTCTTGCTCATCGTCTTGGCATGTTCTCAATTAAGCAACAACTGGACGATCTGGCTCTGAAAACTATTGAACCAGATGCCTATAAAGAAATAGGAAAAGAGCTGCGTTCAACACAATCATACAGGAAAAAGCATATAAAAGAAGTCTCCAATACCATTAAGAAGGAGCTAGACAGTCATAACATCCTTGCCAATATTACCAGCAGATTGAAATCGTATTACTCAATTTACGGGAAGATGCAATATCACAATAAACCATTAAGTGAGATTTACGATATTCTTGCTATTCGGATTATTGTTCATGATGTAGCTCAATGTTACTCGGTACTGGGGATTATCCATCAGCTGTACACACCTGTTCAGGAACATTTCAATGATTTCATCGCTACGCCAAAGATAAATGGATACCAGTCACTCCATACCACAGTTGTGAGTTCTTCTGGTAGAATGGTTGAGATTCAAATTAGAACAGAAGAGATGGATCAAACCGCTGAAATTGGTGTAGCTGCTCACTGGAAATATAAGGAACAAGAGAGCAAAGGTGGCGATCTCGATAAACATATTCAGTGGCTGCGAGATCTGGTTTCCATCCTGAAAGATGAATCTGCCGATCCAGCAGAATTTATGAATTTATTGCAGATTGATCTTTTTAAGGATGAAGTATTTGTGTTTACACCTAAAGGGGACCTCGTTCAATTACCCGCTGGATCTACTCCCATTGATTTTGCCTACGATGTCCATACCGAAGTGGGTAATCATTGTATCAGCGCCAAGGTTGATGGAAGACTCATCCCGCTAAAAACTAAGTTGGTAAGTGGGTCAACTGTGGAGATTATTACATCTGATAGTCAAACTCCAAGTTATACCTGGTTGAAACTTGTTCGAACAGGAAAGGCACGGTTAGCCATCCGACGCTGGATAAGAAAGAGAGAAG
The DNA here is from genome assembly GCA_964626495.1 of uncultured bacterium. Lineage (GTDB taxonomy): Bacteria > Fidelibacterota > Marinisomatia > Marinisomatales > CAZVFT01 > JACNLN01. The sequence goes on along the minus strand of CAZVFT010000067.1, from coordinate 1,548 downwards.
AGGAAGAAAGCATTAAACTTGGGAAAGAGATCTTGGAAAAGACTCTTCGTCGGTTAAAAATGTCAGGTTATTTAAAAGAGATTAAGAAATCTGTTGAGGATTTAGGGTTTTCTGATGAAAATAAATTATATTCAACCTTGGGAAGAGGGCAAACCACTGTAAGGGAAATCATTAAGAAGATTTCTCCAGAAGTGACGGATGAAGAGTTGACATCTCTTCAGGAAGAACCTGGTTCCTTTCTGGATCGTGCAAGACGCACCGCTCGAGGGGTTAGAATACAAGGCATCGATGATGTTATGATGAATTTTGGAAAATGCTGTAATCCAATTCCGGGAGATTCAATCATTGGATTTGTAACACGGGGTAGGGGGGTAACTGTCCACCGAATGGAGTGTACAAATTTACCTATTATGAGTGAGGAGTCTGACAGAATCCTGGAAGTAGAATGGAGTGTAGGGCGAAAGGACGAATTTTTATCTCGAATAAAAATTGTGGCAGAGGATCGAAAAGGTTATCTGAAAGATGTCACCGAGTACATTGCTACTATGAATATTAATATCATAAGTGTGGATATAAAAGTTGAGGAAGGATTAGCTACCTGTTATTTAGAAGTGAAAGTTCCCAATATTCGAAGATTAAACACGATTACATCAAAAATAAAAAATATTCCTGGAACAATAACCATAGAAAGGGCAACATAAAATGGATGTAAAAACATACACAAAAAAAGACATCTCAAAACGGGTCGCAGAGAATCTCGATAAAGGAGTTTCTCCCATTCACGACGTTGTTTCTGAAACATTCGAGGTTATGCTCGAAATGTTATCCGAAGATAGAAATAATGTTCGAATTGAAGTGAGAAATTTTGGTGTGCTTACGGTGAAACCTACCAAAGCAAAACCAAGAGCTCGCAATCCTCGAACCAATGAAGAAATCTATGTCCCCCCTCATCGAAAGACCCACTTCAAACCCGGGAAAGTTCTCAAGGATATCCTGAAAAAACCCCTGTAGTCTTCCGAATTGGCGAGATAATAAGGTACGTTGGGTCGGCTGTTAGGAATTGATTTTGGTTTAAAGCGGGTGGGTGTTGCTATTTCTGACCCTACCAATGTTATAGCATTTCCCCTTACCACGGTGGATTGGGAGGATGATGATACCCTTATGTTACAGATTGATAACCTAGTGAAAGAATACGAGGTGGAGACAATTGTCGTAGGATATCCTATCGGGATGAAGGGGCAGATAACCAAGCAAACAGAGTTGGTTGACGATTTTATCGGAAGACTTGCGGAACACATTCAAATCCCCGTGAAAAAGATTGACGAGCGATTGAGTTCAGTTGAGGCAAAAAGAACCCTTCAGGATGTTGGAATTGAAGTAAGTAAAAACAGGGGAGAGGTAGATAAAATAGCGAGTACCATTTTTCTTCAAACCTATCTTGATAAAATGAATAAAGATTGATCAGCTTTCTAACCTGATTAATTAATCAGTTTAAACCACTACTGTCCGGTTAAAATAGCGCCAGTTGAGGGGCAGGTTCCCTTGCTC
>CAZVFT010000066.1:0-14094 GCA_964626495.1 uncultured bacterium | reverse complement strand
AACACACGATTTGTGTTCAACAGGAAAACACCTTTATCAGCAGACCCTAATTAACCAAAACATTGTTACACAGGCTCGGGGGATGGAACATAGGAAAGAATGAAATCACGATTAAACCTAACTTTGTATCCGTCACTGATCTGCTGAATTAATTTTTTTGCTGGAACATCTGGATTGTTTTGTGACAATTCTTCTATCAGAATCTTTTTAAGTACACCAACCCGTTTATGCTGTACACGCTTGTCAATGGTATAGAGCCACTCCTCATCTCGAGTCTCCTCAGCATACTTGGTCGTAAGGAACCGATAAAGTACATGTTCTAAAGCGGTGATAAGACTTTTCTCCGATACTACTATAGATTCAGTGAGAGGTGAACCTAAAAGAGAAATTTTCCCCTTGAACCATTCAAGTGCAACTGGCACACCTCCTGCGACACATACAATTTCATTAAACTTCACCTTAGGAATTTCACCTACTGTTGGTGTCCCCTCCTTATCACCGTGAATTCGGATTACTTCAAACTTCACTCTTCTAATTTCATCTTTTAAAAACCTCACAGCATATCTACGCTGTAACATCGACTCAAAATCTTGCAATGCAACATCAAATTCATGTCCCTGGCGACCTCGGATGAATATTTTCAGCTTCGGTATCATATCTTCATATGAAGCTAAAGGTACTTTCTTTATTCCTGTTACACGGACTATGTGATAACCAAAATCGGATTGAAATGGTTCAGATATTTCTCCAACTCCCATCGAAAACGCTACACTCTGCACCGGCTCAAACAATTCTCCCCATTTGAATCTACCCAGTACACCATCATCAAACTTAGATGGACACTCTGAATACTTTTTTGCGGCTTCAAAAAATTTTATTTCACCATTGATTATCTTTTGTTGTATCTCCCTTATGACATATAGAGCTTCTTTTTCTCTTCGATCTGACTTTGATTGGAGAGAACCTCCATAAGTAACAAGAATATGATGAACACTTATTTCCTTTCCCATCCTATCGTAGAGAATCCTTAAAGATGAATCAGAAAGAACTAACTGCCAGATTTCTTTATCAATAATTCTGTCTACAATTAGATTTTCTCTTAATTGGCTTTCAGCCTTTTGTATTCTGATATCTTCAAGAAGCCCACGCTTCTCTGCTTCCATTAATATAATCTGCCTGTTGGCAAACTCCTCAACAACTTTTTCCCGTTGAGAAGAATTGAAACCTGCAAACTTTGTTTCATCCACATCTGCAAAAAAATCATCCCTGCTAAACACCCGTTCGTTAATAGTGAGCGCATCGTCATCACCCATCTGGGGAGAGCATGCAAAAGAAAGAAGGGAAATGGTTATAGAAAATAGTGTCTGTAAATATGTTTTCATATCTATCAATCCTTACTTTCTATGAATTAGAATTATTATTTGTTTATGAAATTTGCTATTCCGAAGAGTCCTGATTGAATTGGGACAACGTTATAGTTTCTCTAAAGGAAATGTCACCAACACAAAATCTATGTGAATATAAATTGTTGCTTGCTTCTTCGTGCCTGAAATAAACATTTAAATAGACAAATAATCGATACAAAATATAAAAAAAGGGCGACAGAAAAGCCGCCCTTTTTTCAACTCTGTTTGAAGAATGATTACTTCAACAGAATCATCTTCTTTGTGGCGTTGAAATTACCAGCATTAATCCTGTAGAGATAGACACCTGTGGAGACAAGCTGACCAAGGTCGTTTCTGCCATCCCATTTAACAGTGTGAACACCAGCTCTACTGTATTCATCTACCAACATTGCTACTTTCTGACCCAGCATATTGTAAACACTCAGAGTAATATTCCCGTCATTGGGAAGCTCAAACTCGATAGATGTTACTGGGTTGAACGGATTGGGATAGTTCTGACGTAGAGCAAATGCTGATGGGATTTGCACCTCATCATCAACACCTGTATAGGCATCCATCCACTCTATAGTCTGTGGCAGAGGACCTTCAGGATAAATACCAATCCAGTGATAACTGGGTACGGTGTTCAAACTGAGGACATCAAAACCGAACCATGCGGTTTGACTGCCGTTTGCCAGCTCCAAGTAGAGTGCTGAGGCTACAGTATCAGCATCAGGCGGTGGTGCACCAAGAGAATCCAAGATACCGGTTAAACCATAATAGGATACACTTGCATCTGCAGTGGGTACTGCACCATCCAGCCAATTGCTTACACCGATCTCATAGTTTGGATCATAATTCAGAAGCAGCGAATCCTCAAGAAATGTTGCCAGTGCGCCAGAAATAGGATCACCTGCAACTGGCATCAATCTGGAGATTCCACCCTGGTCACCACTTGTTGAATAGTTAACATCCGGAAGGCTGGCATCCATACCGAGGTAATCATATACGAAATCACCCGGAACAAAGTCTGTTGGAGCCCATCCGTCAACACAAGCGCCCATCCACTCATCACCTGCAAGAATTAAATTGGTGCCGCCTTGATCTAGAAAGGCATCCAATCCCCCCTCACAGATTTCAGGACCACCACCGGAAATATCCAGAACTGTCGTGTAATTCAACCACAGGTCATCAGGAGCAGGTCCAAAATTGGCCCCATTCCACATATCGTGAGGGAATTCACCAAGCAAATTATAGAGGTAATAGTAATCTACAGTACCATCAGAAAGTGAACCATTATTAACAATAATATTGTCCTCAACGGGTTCAAAGATATCATATCCTACTGTGGATCCTGTGGAGCTAAGTCCTTCCACATCCGTGGCAGTAATCCAGTAGTCAATGTGATCACCGGGAACACCACCAGGAATAGAGGCTGTGAAAGTATCCACAACGGCTGTCATGGCGATGGAAACCGAATCACCTTCATTAAAGCAATACCACAGTAACGCCTCTGCAACGCCTGCATTTCCTCCGGTTGGATTCACGTCATAAATGGTCGCCGAAACATCCCTGGGATCTGTAGACGTCGTTGTATACAATACGGTCATATCCTCGATGAATGGGGGAATATCCCCTAAGTATTCAACAAGGGCGTACACTTCCCATCCGCCAAAGTTCCGGATATGCCAGCCGTCATTTCCACTGGTACCATCCGTCCAATAGTATTTGAACATGTGGTAGGGTAATTGCGCAGTTCCCCAGACACCAATACCCCAACTATCAGGATCTCCTATCAAGTCTTCAGACACTACATAAGCATCGATGAAGAAAGGATCACTTGTAGTTGGATATCCCAGTGATGCAAGATCTATCTCATTCCATTGATCATTGTTATTTATGTCTAGAGTAATAGGCCAGCCACCGATTCCCATGTCGGGCCAGAGCTCAGGTCCATAGGGTGGTATGGTCATACATTCGTTGTCACCTTCTATCCAGATGCAATTACCGATGTCAGGATTACAGTTGGAACTATCGTCAGGTGTTCCCCAATATCCAATCCAGCCATTCGCATCGATACAGGCTCCTGTAGTTATATCACCAGCATAGTCAGACTCATGTAATAGCCACTCGAGTTCTCCTGTGAAGTCAGTGTTATAGAAGAAGACTTTATGTATTTCACATTCAGTTAGTGGCACCATATAAGTAGCTGCAGAGTCGTTCACATCTATACCAAAGGTATAGTGTGTACCACCATCACCAGGCCACCAAACCATGAACTCATCGCGATTGAGTGTAACTTCTGGCTTCTCTACGGATTTAATCCTGATCGCCTCGTCTGGTATTGTTCCATTACTATTTAACTGGAAATGCTTTCCATCTGGAGCAACCATATAATCTCCAGAAGAAGCAAAAGCAAAACCGGAAAATAGCAGGAGAATCAACACCATACCTGTAACTTTATTCATATTCATTCCTCCTTTTTATGTTACGTGTATTGTCTAAGTTAAACCAAAACTTCGACAATTTTAATCTAAAATTATTTAAAAACCAATTTTTAATCCGAATACATGGTTTGCGGTAAATATCTCAACACCTCGATATGCATAATCCAATTCCATATCCAGACCGGTTATATTCAACTTTAAGCCTCCACCAAAGGTCAATCCAAAGAGATAATTTTCATTAACATTATAGTCATCAGGATTTATATCAGGACCCTGCACTCCAATTGTAGAACCGCCACGTAGAAACACCATATCACCAAAGGAATATTCCGCCCCAACTCGATATTCATCACTTGCATAGTTATTGTTCTGGAAAACGCCTGAGAGCAGCACTTTGCTGTTACCTGGCATACCAAGAGAGTATGATATACCAAGTTCTATAGTGGAGGGAAGATCAAAGGAAGCTGCCTCAAGTTTGGAGAAAGATAGACCGCGACCTGCACCCTCGATTTGTCCATATCTCAACATACCTGGACCATCGTACTTCATCTCCGTACCTACATCTTTAACGACAACCCCTATGTTGAAACCTGGGATATTGGCAAAATTGTGGTACTGAACTCCCACGTTAATAGCTACACCTGTTGCGCTTACCCGCTGTATCTTTTCTGAAATGATATTGAGGGTAGCTCCTATAAAAACACGATCCGTTAACTGTCTGGCATATGTCAGACCAGCAGTAAAAAACGTTGGGGAAAATGTTCCACCTGTCCCATCAGGAGCCTCCTCAGTAGTAATTGGGATGTCACCAAAGGAGAATGATTTAACCCCAAAAGCTAATGATCCAAATCCAGAAAAGTTGCCACTCACAGCAAAGTAATTGACACCGATATCAGCAATATAGTCCATCCAGGAAACTATCATGTCAGCATTATTCCCCGAGCGTGCAATTCCTGCCGGGTTCCAGAATATAGCCTCGATCCCTGAACTAAGCGCAATTGAGGAACCTCCCAGTGCTATATTTCTGGCTCCAACGGGGACCAATAGTTGAGAAGCTGCACAGGTTCCAACCCTGTCTATACCTGATGCAAATAGCTCCTCTGTTGCCATACCTGAGAGGAATATCCCAACAATTAATAGGATATAAATCAATTTTTTCATAGCAATCGCCTCCTTCGAATTTTTTACGTTTTACACCTTAATATGATCTCAAATATTGCTGTTCTTGAACAATTGCCAGCTTAAGAATTGTCTCTTTATTAATATCTGGCATATCAATGTGGACAATATACATACCACTGGCTACCGGTAAGTCAAACTCATTCGTTAAATTCCATCGGGAAAACTGTGTCTCATCATCCTTTTCAATCGTTCTTACCAGTACACCGGCGAGGGTGTAAATCCTGATGATAGCTTTTCTTGGCAAATGAGAAAACGTGACATACTTCTCATACGAACTCGTCTCCCATATATTCAGACCTAAGTAGGGATTTGGAAAGACGGTAATGTCTTTTACACGTTTTTTGGGTGTTGCACCCGTGTCTTCTGTCTCATAAGTACCAAGGGTAAAACCTTTAACATCGCCATCCTTGATTCCCTTATACGTACCAAAAAGGATCGTTGTACCTGTGGATGGATCATTACCAGTGTCCGTTTTATCAACAAATAAAATATTTTGAACAGATTTAAAAGTTGATGGCATATAAATTCTCACCTTATCGGGTGGTTCATTTGTATCCTCACCATCAATCTTTCCGTCATTATCATTATCAATACCATCAAATCCTTCTTCACTGTATTCTACTTTAGCAATTGCAAGGTTATCAAATACAGAGTATCCATCTATTTGATCATTACCTTCAGTATTCCATGTACTATCTTCACCCGCATCTTGAAAGTATGCAAAAAGCTGGACATCATCAGTATCACTTTCAGTCTCACCTAAATCATATACTTCAAAGGGGACATGGGACCAGAACGTCTGGGTAAGATAACAGTCTGGAGCACCTGCTAGTGCATAACTCCCAGTAGATGTAAAGCGTATTTCGTAATTGTGTTCGTCAATAGCTCCACCTTCTAAACCCTTGAGTGAACCAGAGAGATAGTATTCACCAGTCGGATTTGGTTTCCCTAAAACATTTTGTCCCCCTTCTGTAACAGATTTAATACCGGATGGGGCATCTTTTACATACAGAGAAAAACCGCCATAATCCCCTGGAAAACGATATACAGTATCGGCACCAATGACATTTGCCCCGTATGGATTATACACAAGTACATCAGACATCAATGTATCCTCAGGAGTCACATCAACAAGCACAAAGTCCCAGGTCTTTGTACCAGCATCCACCGTAAAACATATTTCATATTCCTGACCTGCTTCGGATTCAGGATCTATAATTTTTGGATACACTACGGCATCGTTCTGACCTACTACATTCTCAATGACAAGGGTATCTCCTATAGAGTTGGGATATATCGTCTGTGGATTCGGGGCGTGGGGTCTGGCTGATCTAAGGGACTGGGAGTATGGACTTTCAAGGGCTTTTGTAGTCACATTTGGATCCTGGTTCTGACTGTAAGCAGTTACAGCAAAGTAATATGCCTTGCCATTTATTAATGAACGACCAGTAAACATGTCCTCCGTAATACTCAGATAACGCGTGATGCCACTGTTAGACCCTTTTTGAACAGGCACATTTATTGTAGAACCATATTCCATGCTGAATTCATCTTGAAAAATTGATGCTACATCATTTATCAGATCGAATCTGGCCAACACTTTAGCGTCTTCTTTAGAGGCAGTGGCAGTGGGAAACTGGTATACATTATAACCTTCGAATTTATAACCTTTGATATAACTGCTTTCTGTTGCTTCAACAGCCTCTTCATCTGATTCCCACTCAAGAACCAGTTCCTCATCGAGTTCAATGATTCTTAGTTTAGGTGGGGGAGGAGGAGACGGTAGGTCGAAAAGATTGTCATAAGCCTCCTGAACCTTTCCATCATAATACTTTAAAAGATCCACACTCTGAAGATAGGTTTCGCCAGCTGCTCCAATCATAGCAATCACCACCTCCTGTGTATCTCCTAAGGACATGTTAAATGGACCACTGGAAATACACATTCTACGGTCCCCAGGAGGAAATCGCATTAGATTTTCTGTAGTAGGTTTCCCATCCAGGTCCCCCGTACCCTTAACAGGATCACCTGTCAGCTCAAATTGAGTTATGTTTCCGTTCTCATCTATTAGAGGATCACAACTTGGATATCCCGGATCTGGCTCACAGCCTCTCATAAGGTTATACCATTGTAAAGTACCATCATAATCACCCGGAGGGTCACCGCGTGGAGACCCAGCAGCGAAGAAAACAAAGGTAGTCATAGGAAGATTTATATAACCCGGTGGCATTTTCTTCAAGTCAAAAATTGCAGTAGTATCGGTATCCTCACCAGTGTAAACAAGGGGACCCTGAAAGAAATCGTAACCTGCTGCTGGTGGTTTCATCCCCCAAGCATCCCATACCGCATCACTATTACTGGCGTTATAAACATATCCAAGACTCAGGGTCGTATCACATCCAAGATAATCATCTGAATACTGGCCCAGGTCAGGGTCCGACCACTGCATGATATACATATCTTCGAGATCAGAACCAGAAGGTGTATCTACTTTCCCTTTATAAATGATTCGAACTCTCTTGAAAACTGTATTCCCAAGAGGTGGTTCGAGGGCATAAGCCCAGTATGTTTCTTGCACCTCAACACCAGTGGAAGGGGACCCATAAAAAGCCTGTACAACACCCTCATCAAGATCATTATACACTGTCCATAGTGTCTGATGAGCACCTGGGATTCCAGGAATATCTTCAATATAAGTTGTGTCACCGTTGGCATCCACCTCCAATTCAGCATAGACACCATCCTCATCTGGATCAGGTTCATATTTCCCGTTTCCATCACGGTCATCGAAAGGAGCACCGACTCCTGCTCGCCAATTTACCCAGTCAATTTCATACTGTTCGTATATCTCTTCAATATTACTACTGGTAACATCATCGGTAGGGATGAGGAAATAATTTGCAGCATCATCGGTAAGGTCAGCTGTCTGAAAGTCCGGACGGACACGGTAAGGACGGATTGAATCAGCTTCAGAATCTTCTTGACCAATAACATCCCCAGCTTCATCCGTCTGAATTGCACCGACCATATTCCCGTAAGAATGCGTATTCCCTCCTACTCGGATTAATTTTTCTCCACCATCATTCACCTTACTGCCCCAAAGAATACCATCTGAAAAGATGGCTCCTGCAGTTCCTTTGGGAAATGTTCCATTCCAGGCAGCGTCAACAGTCCAATCGTGGAATCCGTCACCTCTAAGCCATATGGTTAAATTGTTGATGTTAATAACCGTTTGATCCGGCCCTCCAACCTCATTTGTGGGTCTATACAGGTTGGATGGGGTTGTTCCCTCCATCTCCCGAGCTACACCGGAAGCAAGGAGAAAAAGTGTTATCAGCAATAAACTAATTACCCTTTTGATCATGATATTATTCTCCTGTTAACTTAATGAAATTTTTAGATCTCCACATTGATCCCAAAACGAACTTGCATTGGTTTAAAAAATAAATCCCAATCGTTCATCCACCAGTTATGCTGCCGATTCTCAAGATTAGCCCACTGATAAAGGTCTGCAAATTGTTCACCGTATGTATCTATTATTGATTGTGCTGCCTCACTATTTAGAAAACCATCGGTATATGCATTTCCTGTCGCATAATAGACATTTATGACATTCTGCCGGTTTAGCAGGTTCTGGACATATAAATAGAAGTTGACGCCAACTCCTGCAATATCGATAGTTTTATCCAGCCGCATATCAATATTAAATACCCACGGAGTCGTGGAGGAATTAATGGCTTCGAGAGGTGCTCTCTGACGTGCGTCTATGTTATTCAGTATTGCGCCCGTTGCGGCATCTTCCTGACCAAGTCCACCTGGGCTCTCAGCAAGCGTATAACGGTGACCACTGTTGAATGTAAACAGAATGTTGAGTCCTGATTGTTCGAGAATTGGCCCACCATCTCCCCTACCAAAACGGTAATCAAGATTCACAGAACCCCTGTGAGTTTGGTCAAAATCTAATGGAACGGTAATTTTCGGGGCAAGTTGCCCGGGACCTTCGATTGCTCCACCTGCACTCTGAGTAAATGAGTTGGTACCTCTGGCACTAGAGATAGTGTAGTTAATTTGACCCATTATTCGGTTAATGCGACGAATGCGAAGCTGAAACTCGAAACCCTTTGTAATTGCATAGTCCTTGTTGGAATAGACAGGATATTGCCCGATTCGATATCCTGGAGCCGTATCAATTAAGTCGTACTGAATCTGCCCTTTAATATCCTTGTAAAATGCTGTTACATCAAATGCAGCAAAATCAGTAAACTGTTGACTAAATCCTACCTCATATTGAGTTGATCTTTCAGGTTCCAGGTCATACCCAATGGGGTTGGTAAAATAGTATCCACCTGAAAAGATGAAAGCTGAATACGCAAGTCCTCGATAGGCAACATCCAGTCCCGGAGGCTGAACGAACTTTCCGTACTGCAGATGAAAAACCGTTTTATCTGTTACGGGAAATGAAAAACCAATACGAGGTGATAAATATTCATGCGCTTTTGATTTCCTAAAATTTTCTTCACCGTCCTGTGTCGTATCGGGGATGGTAAATTCATCCAGATCGAAGTCAGGTTCCAGAGGATCAACAAACTCCCAGTCATCCATAAAGATATAATCGTAACGTAGTCCCGCATTGATAATAAGGTCATCAAATTGGATTTTGTCTTGAATGTAGGCTGCTCTAAATGATGGATTTTTAGGACCATCCTTACCTTCCTCAATCACGTTCCCAAATTCATCAAATCCATAAATATTTGGTTTTGATTGTACGCGTATAATTGTTGCTAATTCATCTGCATCCCTCACATCATCTGGACTTAGTCGAATATAGCCAAGAAGCGAACCGAGACGACCCAGCGAGTAGTTCCTAACTGTCCAATTCGTCAATTCTCCACCGAGTCTCAATTCATGTTTCCCAATTTGAGAAGTTAGCGCTGCTCCTCCTCCCCAATATTCCCGTTGACTCTTATAGAAATTTGTCATCTGGCGACCTGGACGGCGGAATGGAAATCCATAAAAATCGTAGTCTTTCGGCTGGCCAGAGTAAGATCTGTATGTCCAACCGTATTGAGCTGCTGCAAGACTGTCGCTGTAAAGAAGAACATCATCTTTAAAATAGGGATCATACGTTTTGGACCTATCGTCAAGAAAATTTACATTGACTTCAAGAAATGTCTTCGGGTTGAAAAAGTAGTTTAGTTTCGTGTTGATCATTATTTCACTTTCATCTCTCAATGGAAGACGTTCCTGAGCAAAAAGATTTCTAATGGGAAGTTCATTGTTTCTCTCTTGTTGAAAGGAGTATACGCTAGCTGTTCTGATCTGAAGTTTTTTCAAATCAAAAAGTAACGTACCGTTAAAGGTGTATCTATTACGGAACCGTGACGGTATATTCCCAGAATGCATAGATAGAACTTCAAAATCAGGTTCATCTGCTGAAGCCCAGTGAGGTGCACCACCTCGGAGTCCTGTGTCGTACAATGTATCTACTGGAATCGGATTACCATCAGCATCCACACCAGACCAGTTTTCGGGAGATCCATCCCAAAAAGTTGGAGTGTAGTCACGGATGAAGCGATTTTCACCAGAAAGGAAAAATCTAACATTTTTCAGTAAAAGGGGACCACTAATAGTTGCGACAATATCATTGTAACCATATGAAAACGCTCCTAACGCTTTCTCGCCAGGATAATTCCCAAAATTATCCGTTTCAAACTGGATAGTTGCATGGTAGTCTCTCGTTCCCGTTTTAAAGTTTTGCTGAACAATACCTGCGTTGGCACCTCCAAATTGAGCAGAATAACCACCAGCCTGGACTAACACTTCCTCAAGGGCTTCTGGAATTGTATTGATAATAGATCCACCATCGCGATCAACAATATTTTTTACTGAGGCACCTTCAATTACATAACCGACTTCATCACTACGACTACCGCGTATATGAATGCGGTCATTCTGGAGAACCACACCTGGTTGAAGAGTGAAATATGCTTCGGCTCCTCGGACAGGTAAATTTTCTATGTCCTCTGAGCTCGTAATACGAATAGCATTCGTGGCGCTTTTTTCAATCAATGGCCGTTCAGCCACAACAAAAATCGGTTCCGTCTCAATAGCCACAGAAGGTGTTTTAATGTTTTCTACAAATGCGGTCAATCCAGCCACAACCCTGATATTGCTAACGGTAACTTCCTGATATCCAACATAAGTGACCTTGAGAGCATGTGTCCCGGGAGGAACATTGAGAATAACAAAATGGCCATTGATATCAGTTGCAGCGCCCATTGTAGTCCCAACAATAATTACATTAGCACCAATTAACGGTTCTCCCGTCTCTCTATCTATAACTGAGCCACTCATTTTACCATACTGGGCAAAAGCTGTTGAAACAAGAAGTACCATCAATATTAAACTCTGAAGTATCTTTTTTGTCATTTTATTTTCCCCATATTTTTTTACTGCTTCACTAAATTTAATTAAACAATTCAACGAAACTAATCGTCCTCAAACATTTCTACAGTATTAAACACTGCCATAGTGTAGCGCTTATTATTATCAAATACTAATGTATCGGAAAAGATCGCGACACCACTTGTGTCAACCGTAATAATATAGGTACCGTCTATAGATATTTGATACGATGAAGCCTTTCCATACAGCAGATCATCTACAATTAGAGAATCTTCTTCTAGAATCTCCGTGGTATAGATTGTATCTATTTCAAGTGGTTCGGTGGATACAGTATCATAACTGATGGAAACTGTATCTAAAAGAGTATAAAGACTTCTCACAGATACAGTATCACGACCCCAAAAACCGTTGAATACTCGAACAATAATCGAATCTGAATAAGTAGGTGTTGAATCAAAAGTATAACGTTCTACGGAATTGATATATTTTATCTCTGTTGTGTCCCCTGTTATGAAGACGGTTCCTTTTTTTTCTGATGAAAACACAATGAGCATCGTGGTATCTGCATTCCCATTAGGAAAGTCAACAACAACAGTTCGGGAACCAGAATTAATTTCCGTATATTCACTTGCCTCACCAATATTAAGACTACCAAATGACCAGCTTTCATCCTGGATTGTATCCTGTACAGTTACTGTAGCTGTACCCAAGCCGGTTAAATTAGCAAATCTCACTTCAGATTGATAATCCTGAGTCGTTATATTTGTTGTTTCTATATCCACACAACTGAAGATTACAAAAATGAGAATGATCGGAAGGAACATTAGGTATTTTTTCATTTTGGACTCGCTCCTAACTTAATTTAATTAAGAAAATATATCTCATGGAAAATGCAAGTGCTCTGTACCCTCTCCAACTAAAATAGATTTTTGATTTCATTGAAAGAATCACGCTATAAAAATAAACACCCTGCCATTTATTTGCTTCTAATATAAACATCTTCACGCCTATATGTCAAGAATTTCAAAAAATAATGAGTATTTAATTCCTAAGGTGAAATTTCCAGTTAACATCACTCAATTCGTTACGATGTGTTGAGTGTAATAGTATGTAATTTCCAAATCCAAAAATATCACCAAACACAAAATAAACACCCCCCTGAATGTTGTAATAATGCCAGATTTCGTAGGGCTTGTATCCCATCTCACTGTCATGTCGATCATATTCATCTGGGTATCCATACGTAAGAAGTATTCGACCACGATCCGTATCCCATCCATCTTTCTGACCTATGTGATACTGATTGTTTGCATATTCTACTTTTTGAAGATAGTCAATTTTAATCTCATTTCTTACTGTCTCAGGAGTTGGATCATACTTTTTCCAGAATTCAACAAGAAATCTTCTCTTTTCAGATATCAAAGATATTGCATCATAATGTGCCTGTTCTTCATCACCTCTAATATATTTTGTCATTTTAAATTCCCTGTCAAGTTCAGCTTCACTTTTATCCTTATATTGTATAATATCCAGTTCGCTCAACGAAATTTCAGATGAGGAATCCATAATAATAGGATTATAAATAAAAAATTTCTTACCAGATATAGCAGTTATATCCTCTGTTGTATCAATAATAGTAAAATTAAATTGATACGAACCACTATGCAGGGAAGATACGTCAAAATAACCTGTTTCCACGCTCGATTCGGTTAGTCGTCGTTTCTCCTGTTCCTTACTAAACTTATCTTCACCCATCGAATTATGGATAGATATACTAACTTGATAAATACCCTTATGTGATGAAGATAACAAATTATAAACCTCAACATAGTAATAAAGTTTAGGAAGACTGATACCGAACACGTTACCTGGGTTTGGAATCACTTTAAACGTGTTTTTGTAGAAAATACTTCTATTGTCCTTAGTTTCAGTTTCAATGGATGAACATAGTTCAATATCACTAATGGAAATATTATCATCAGTGAATTGTTTTTCTTCAAGTAAATAAGATGCATTACTACGTCGAGAGTGATTATTTTCATCAAAAACTGTTACCGTCAATATATGTGAATTAACTGGTATTGCCAACCCAATGACACCAATTACCATATTTTCAATATCCATTTTGCTGGTATCTAAAACAGTATGAGGAATTTTCCATATATTGTTAATAATCAACGAATCATCTTTTGCTGATTTGATTACCACATTCATCAAGATGCTACCCTCATATATATCATTCTTTTTGATATAGGTTAGATTTGATTCATTAAAACCATAATATATTTCCAAATAATTTTCATTCTCACTATACCGAAACTGAGCCGCATCTATATCAACATAGAAAGATCCATAGGAAATAGCAAATAACAAACAATGATGCGCAAAAAAGGAAAGTACAAGGATAGAGAATATTATTTTTTTCACTTATCTCTTATTTTTTATTTGATGTAATATATCTTTCAACGTTTAATTTTTAATTTTTGCAAAATATAAATTTTTTCAAATTCAGTAATCAATAATTAAAAATTAAGATAAGAAGTGCTTGACATATTAGTGTATATATATTAACATAATGTTAAACTTAATAATTAACCAATTACCTAATCAAGGAGAAATCTAACTGAACTTCCCCCGAAATATCAGGTAAATTTTAGAAATAACTGCCATGCACC
>CAZVFT010000065.1:0-14290 GCA_964626495.1 uncultured bacterium | reverse complement strand
CTAGCTTACTTCTGTAATAAACGTATCGACTAAGGGTCGTCCGTCTGGTTTTACATACACTGTAGCAAAATGTGATTGAGGCAAAATCTCTTTTGCTGCTCTTGCTGTAGCACCCGTATCAACCAAGTCATCAATAAGGAGGAATCCTTCTCCATCGCCCTCTATTGACTTTAACACCTTAATATCACCACGGTTCTTGTGGTCATAGCTGGAAACACAAATAGTATCCACCAAACGGAGATCCAGTTCGCGGGAAATGATTGCGGCGGGAACAAGTCCTCCTCGAGTAATGGTGATGATCCCTTCCCAGGGACCTTCTGATAATAACTTCCAAGCGAGAGCCTTAGCATCACGATGCAACTCCTGCCAGGAGACGGTAAAATACTTCGTATATAAATTTTGACTCATTTATCAATTCGTAGATAAAGCGTTCAATATTTTTTCAGGAGTAATGGGTAATTCTCTTATTCGAACTCCGCATGCATTAAAAATGGCGTTTGCTACAGCTGGAGCCGGTCCGTTGATGGGAATCTCTGCCACAGCCTTTGCTCCAAAAGGTCCTTTCGGTTCATGAGTATAAACGAATTTCGTTACAATCTCCGGCATGTCTATAGCGGTGTATATGTGATAGTCATTGAAATCTAGATTCAGAGGTCTTCCTTTATTGTCAAAGACCATAGACTCTGACAAAGCATATCCCAGAGATTGCGGGATGGATCCTTCCACCTGTCCTTCTGCCATCTGAGGATTGATGACCTGACCAATATCTGTAACACTGACGATTTTGTTTACTGTTACAAAACCCGTTTCTGTATCCACTGTCACGTCAGCAAAGGTTGCGTTATAGGGAGGAGGAGAATCAAAACTTGTATGAGAAGCAGTAGCCATGATCTGCATCTGTTCTTCGATATAGAAAGTCTTTGTACAGATTTCCTGATAGGAGATACGCTTACCATCTGCTGCAACTACATGCTGATCTTTGATTTCTGCTTTCTCCGCTTTTAATAACTTTTTCCCCTGCTCGAGGATTTGTCGTTTTACCTCCTCAGCTGCCTTTTTCACAGCTCCCCCAGAAATAAACGTGGTGCTGGAAGCGTAAGCTCCTGCATCAAAAGGGGTTAAATCTGTGTCGGATGAATAGACAATGATTTTTTCTACCGGCACATCCAGAACCTCTGCGGCAATTTGAGCCATAGTGGTATCTGATCCGGTCCCAATATCTGTTGCTCCGAGATTGAGATTAAAACTGGCGTCCTCATTCATCTTAATAAATACCGAGCCCATATCAATCCCGGCAATGCCCGAACCCTGAGCTGCAATTGCGACACCCGCTCCTCGACGAAAAATCCCAGATTTATCTCCTTTCTGAAGATCATCCCAGCGAATGAGTTTTTTCCCTTCCTCCAAACATTGATGAAGTCCACAAGATCGGATGACTACAGGAAATCCTTCACGTCCTTCACCCAATATTTGAGCAATTGGAACATCATCCCCTTCTTGTACATAATTTTTATGCCTTAATTCAACGGGATCCAATCTTAACTCATTTGCGATTTCGTCTACAAGAGACTCCAATGGAAAAAATCCCTGAGGAGCACCGTACCCACGATATGCTCCTGCAACAGGTAAATTTGTGTAAACCGCTGTGGCATTTACACGAATGTTTGGAGATTTATAAAGTCCAAGTGATTTACTTGCCGTAACGGACATCACAGTCAAAGCGTGCGATCCATAAGCACCGGAATTTTCGAGGATGTTCATTTCAATAGCATTGAAAGTAAAATCTTCATTCACACCAATTTTGAATTTAACAATTTGTGGATGGCGTGTCCGGCTGGCGTGAAATTCTTCTGATCTTGTTAACTCAAGACGGGAAGGACGATGTGTTCTTAATGTGACTGCAGCGCACACATCTTCAGTAAGAATTTCCTGCTTACCGCCAAAGGCTCCTCCAACTCTCGGTTTTATTACACGAATTCGGGACATTGGAAAATCCAAAATCCTACTGATAATTCTTCGGACATGAAATGGAACTTGGGTTGCAGTCCGTATAACAAGGCGATTGTTCTCATCTATCCATGTCAGAGCAACATGGGGTTCAATATGACAGTGCTGAACATATGGAAGAGAATATTCTTTTTCAAAAATGTGTTTTGATTCAGCTAACCCTTTTTTTACATCCCCAACTTCAGCATCGAAGTGACCGGCAATATTTCTATTAAAATCAGCAATTCCAGCTTTATCTTCAACTTTGTGGAGAAGAGTAGGGTTGTCTACTGCTTCTCGAGGATCAAATATGGTTGGGAGTTCCTCATATTCCACAACGATTTTCTCAAGAACTGCTTCAGCAATTTCAACCGATTCAGCAGCAACAATCGCAACACGATCCCCAACATACCGAACTTTGGAATCAAGAATTAAGGTGTCGTAAGCTGAAGGCTCCGGATATCCCTGACCTGCTGTGGTGAAATATCGAGGGGTGATATCTTTATGCGTGATGACGTCTGCCACCCCCTTTATTTTTAGAGCTTCCGAAACATCGATATGGACAATTTTTGCGTGTGCATAGGGACTGCGTAAAATCTTGATATGGAGAAGGTCGTTTAACTGAACATCATCAGTAAAAACAGGCTGTCCTGTCACCAGAGAGTACCCGTCGACACGGGGTGTCTTTTTCCCGATTACTTTCATTTTATCCAACATTATTTATCTGTTTCAATCTTTCTTGGATATGCAGAAGTTTGATTTTCTTTTTGATGAAATCTTTTTCCAAAATCTTTAGTCTATTGCTAATTTCCTCACGGAACTTCATAGAATCATATTTCTTGATTGTCGCATCTGTGAATAATCCCAATTTTGATTTGCAAGAGTCACAGATTGCATATCCAAACATATCTGCACCATTTTTTCCGCATTGAAAACATAACTTCTTCAATTCGTGATTTTCTCTGTCGATCTTCGCTTCGTTTTGGCTCATAATTCTTAATTCCTAATTGAATCCGCGGCTTTAATCGGCTTCACATATCCGGTGCATCTACAGAGATTTCCAGCCAACGCATCTTTGATTTCATCTTCATTCGGATTTTGATTTTCCCGATAGAGTGCTTCTAAGGAAATCAACATTCCCGGTGTGCAATATCCGCATTGAATTGCGCCTTCTTCAATGAATTTGTGTTGCAACGGATGGAGTTCTCCGTCTTTTGTGAAACTCTCCACAGTTTCGATGGTTTTTCCTTCCAAAGTGTGCATCAAAATCAAGCACGAATTGAACGCTTTGTCGTCAATCAAAACAGCACACGCACCGCACCGACCATCATCGCAACCGTATTTTACGCTCTTGATTCCGCTGTTACGCAAAAACTCAAAAAGCGTTTGGCTTCTTGTAATTTTTACCGTTTGTTCAATGCTATTTAGAGTAAACCGAATGTTCATATCAATTCGTCTTTCACCCGCTGAATTGCCGTTTTGATAAGCGATTCTTTATAAGATACTGAACCAAATTCATCATCGTAAAATCCTGATTTCGCTTGTTTTGCGATTTTCTTTGCCGAATCCTCTTCCCAATTTTCCAGAGCGACTTGATGATTTGCGATTTTATCCGTTTTGCCGCCGATTGCAAATTCAAGATTGCCATTTTTCAAAACTCCCGCTATGCTGACAATCGTAGGTGCAGACGGAATAACGGCAAATCGCTGAATCGCAATCACATCAATTTCTTTAGGGAAATAGGAAATTTCAGTGATGATTCCGTCACCATCCCAATCACGAATGGAAGTTTGAAATTCGTTTTTTGGAACAATCGTGAGTTGCGCATCCACGGCATTTAAAAAAGCCAGAATTTCGGAATTTGGGCGATTTTGTGCAATCTCACCACCAAATGTCCGCTGATTTCGGATATTTTTCGACGGACAAGAAAACTGAATCGATGGAATGAGTTTGCAATTCGGATTCACTTGCATTGCACAATCTACAAAATGTTGCAAATTTGCACCGGCTCCGATTCGAACTTGCTCATAAGCGACATCTATCGAAGAATCCAAAAGATTGTTGATGTCAATCAGCGTTTTCCCAGAGTTAATTCCAGTCAAAATGTAAGTCCCACCGGTGAAAAGAATCTTGTTGCCCGATTGGCTTAATTCAAAAGCATCTTGGAGAGAAACTGGAAACTGGAAATTGGAAATTGGAGAGATCATTCAACCATCTCACTTGCAATTTTGTTATGTGTTTCAATCAATTTGTTCTCATCAATTTTACTTTTTCCGTTGCGAATTTGAATTTCACCGTTGATAATCAGAAAATCAACCGCTGACATTCGATTTGAGAAAACCAATGCCGCAAGCGGATCGCTCATTCCACCGGCATATTCGATTTTATCCATCGAGAATAAAGCCAAATCCGCACATTTTCCAACGGATATTTCGCCGATGTCATTTCTTCCCAAAGCCGATGCTCCGCTACGAGTTGCCATCATCAAAACATCTCTTGCCGTGAGCCAATACTGTTCTTCTCTGAGACGAGAAATCAGCATCGCATTGCGGATTTCTGCGAGCATATTCGATGAATCATTCGAAGCCGAACCATCCACGCCAAGGCTAACTCGAATGCCTGCATTCAGCATCTCTTTGATCCGTGCTATGCCGCTCCCCAGCCGCATATTGGAAGTGGGACAGTGACTCACTCCCGCTCCGACCTCCCCCAGTCGCTCGATCTCTTCATCATTCAGATGGATAGCATGAGCGAACCAGGCATTTTTGACAATCCATCCAAGGGAGTCTACATAATCCACTGGACGTCTGCCATAAGTCTTAAGACAAAAGAACTCTTCATCCAGCGTTTCTGCAAGATGTGTATGAATGTGTAGATTGTTCGCTTTAGCAAACTCTGCTGTGGCTCTCATCAATTCCTGTGTAACGGAAAAGGGTGAGCACGGTGCCAGCGAGATACGTATCATTGTTCCATCTGATTCATCATGGTACTTTTTCAGAAGTCTCTCACTATCTTTCCGGATATCAGTTTCCGTTTGAACCACATCGTCTGGAGGAAGTCCTCCTTTAGATTTCCCCAAAGACATAGAACCTCTTGTGGGGTGAAATCGGATTCCCAATTCCTGAGCGGCAGCAATTTCAGCATCAATTAACTGACTACTCTCCTTTTGAGGGAATACATAGAGATGGTCTGAACTGGTTGTCACACCGGACTTCATCAATTCCAGCAACCCGATCTTAGCACTGATGGTAACCCCTTGTTCTGTCAACTCGCGCCAGACTTCATAATGGTTGGTAAGCCAGCTGAAAAGGGGCTGATTCTGCATCAAGGGAATATTCCGTGTCAGAGTTTGAAACAGGTGATGATGTGTGTTTATAAAACCTGGTAACACAACCATTCCCGTAGCATCAATGACCTCATCCGATGGAATGTCCAGGGGTTCTGGACCAATGGATACAATCTTGTCATCTTCGATGAGAATATGTCCGCCCTTGAATTCATCTTTCAAATCGTTCATAGCTGCGACGGTTAAGGGATTTTTGATTAATATTCGGCTCATTTAATCATTCAGTTTTTCTATAGAGTTCAGAGTGATTTCTCCACTTTAGGATAAAGTTTGTCAATCTCTTTCTGTATCTCAATAGTCTTTTCTAATGCAGTTACAATTTTGCAATAATAGGTCGGATCATCCATCGATCTGTCTTTCTAGCCTTTCAAATATTAAGCTAATGTAGACACGATTTTATCTTAATAGTTCTGACCAGTCCATAACTTGAGGCAATTTTGCTTCTCCTGCAAAAAATACCGATGATGAATGAGTGTCCAATAATTTTTGTAAATATATTAAATTACGAAAGTGAGATTTTTGAATAGTACGAGTGTATTTGATTTCTAAGAGTTTTAATTTACCCTGGTGTTGAATAATCAAATCCACTTCGTGTCCACTTTTATCACGGAAAAAATACAGTTCGGGCATAGGTCCGACGGAATAGAATCTTGATTTGTAATACTCAGAAATGACAAAATTCTCAAAGATAAAACTGCTTAATGGATGTATTTCTAAATCCATTTCAGTATGGATATTCAGTAAAAAACATAACAAACCTGTATCAACAAAATATACTTTTGGTGTTTTGATCATTCGCTTATTGATGTTTTTATGATACGGCTGTAATGAAAATACGATCTGACTTTCCTTCAGAATTGAATACCATTTTCTCGCCGTGGGTTGAGTTATTCCTACTTCAATACTTATATTATTCATATTCGTCAGTTGTCCTGCACGACCAGCTAACATTTTAATAAAATATAGAAATTTATCCAGATTTCCGATTTGTAGATGTTGCCGAATGTCTCTTTCTAAATATGTTTCGATATACGAAGGATACCAATTAATACTTTTCAGCTTACGATCATAGATTGCAGGATAAAACCCATGAATCATTGCTTCTTCAGGTGTATCAAAGCGATGAGTATTTTTTAGTTCTGCTAATGAAAATGGTAACAATCGAAGAATGGTAGTCCTGCCTACAAGAGACTGTGACACGTCTTTCATTACATTGAATTGTTGTGAACCTGTGATAAATATCTGTCCCATATTGTAATACAAATCAGCATATTCCTGCAGATAAGATGCCAACTCTGGAATTCTCTGAAACTCATCAATGATAACGCGTTTGTGCTTATATTTATCCAAAAATCCTCTTGGATCCTGTTTAATTACTGAACGAATATCTGGTGACTCGAGAGAGACATAATCAACATCAGGTAATATATGACGTAATAATGTTGTCTTACCGGATTGTCTTGGACCTAATATTGTTAAAATTGGATATTTACCTGACAATTTGGTTATATTGCTTTCTAACTTTCTATTTATATAGTTATGTACCATAAAGATATTTTACTAAATAACGTGCCTCTTTCAAAGTGATATTTTGAATTAGTCATGGTTGCTTTATTCCAATCGTTAGTATTTTTTTTAAGAAATCTTTAATAATTGAATATAGGAAACTCATTAAGATTTTCCAGTAGAAATATCATCTCCATTGCGTGATCGAGGGAAACCTGATTTGTACCGTTAATAAAAGTGACATCTTTTACCGAGAGATCTGACCTATCAAGTAGCACCTTTGAGGATTCTGTCTTGTAGAAATACCCAGCTTCTGAAACCTTAACCGACTCACTTCTTTCAGTGGACTTGAAATGGAGTGTATTATTCTTCAAGTAATATCCCGTACTTTCAGCTTCGAATGACTCTTGAGTGAGGAAAAATCGTGGCTTCTCCATATAGGGAGCACCGGCTGTGGGGCAGAAGGTAGTGCAATTCCCACACTCGTTGCAGAAGTCGCCAATGTTGAGGATTTGATGTCCCTGCTCGATCTTCATTATGTCAACCTGTTCGACTGAAAATCCACTATCAGACTTTTTCAGTATCAAGACGGGATAATCTCTCGGCAATACCTCGTATGAGAAGTTCGCCAGATTTGGGCAGACAGTCACACAAATATCGCACCTCTCATCGCAATACAGGCAGCGACCGGCTTCTTCAATAGCCTCTTCCTCTGTGAGAGTCCGGCTCACCAGATCGAAACCGGTTCTCTGATCTGCTTGAAGATGAGGAGTGTACATGCCGAACTTCCGCGTAGCCAGTTTCTTCTGGTATTGCTCCTTGGTTAGTTTTTTCATGGACTCAACGTTAGAACTTACATTTTGGAATTTCGCTGCCTTGGCGATTTCCTTTGCTACTCTTCTTCCATCACCAACAGCATTTATCACAGAAGATGCTCCTCTGACAGCGTCTCCGCCAGCATAGACATTTGGCACTTTTGTTTCACCTGTTACGAGATTCACCTCTAACTCCTCTGTCGACAGAAAATCTAACGCTAAATCTTGCCCGATAGCGGGAATTATGGACTCAAATTCCAGTTCAAACTCTGAACCGGCGATCTTCTCCGGGCGAGGTCTGCCGCTCTCATCCAGCTCACCAAGCTTCATCCTGGAACTGATAAGAATGACACTTCCGTTCGTTTTCGGTAAAATCCGCTCTGGTGCAGTCAATTCTTTCAGTACAATGCCTTCTTCCATAGTGGCTTTCACTTCTTCCATATCCGCCGGCATCTCTTTCATGGTTCTGCGATACAGTATTGTCACGTCAGATCCCAGACGCTTTGCGGTGCGGGCGGCATCTATAGCTGTATTCCCACCGCCAATGACGGCTACCCTTCTACCGATTTTAGCTTCATCACTTCGGCGCACACGGGAAAGAAAGGTCAGCGGTTCGATAACGTTTGGTAACTCCTCCCCGTCAATGTCAAGTTTCTTATTATTCTGAGCACCCACGGCGATATAGATGTAGTTATGTTGCCGTCGTAGTTCCTCGAAGAGGCCAGTATCTACCTCGACGCCGTAATGAATCTGTACCCCGATAGATTCCACCAGTTCGAGATCATTCTGAATGGCGTCCTCTCTCAAACGGAAAACTGGAATTGCAGCAGAGACCATCCCGCCAGAAGATTGCTTTGCCTCATAGATATGAACTTCGAAGCCGTCCAGTGCTAAAAAGTAAGCACAGGACAATCCCGAAGGTCCCGACCCAAGTACTGCTACTTTCAACCCGATCAGAGGTGCGGGTTCTCGTTTGGTATTTCCGCTGTGTTCCATAACAAACCGTTTGATTTCCCGAATGAGTAGCGTGCTGTCTAGATTGTTTCGGGTGCATTTGAGTTGACACAAGTGGTCACAGATGTAGCCCGTCACACCGGGGAGAGGATTAGTGCGGATGATGGTCTTATACGCATTGTCAAAGTCTCCTTGAGCCGTGTGATACAGGTAGTCTGGAATCTCCTGCTCTGTCGCACAGTTCTCAATACACGGCGCACTCACACAATCAAATGCTGTCAGTTCTCGTTCAGTTTTGATGTTCTCAAAGAGACTTTCACCCTTGATGTAGGCACTATTGCTTAACACATCCTTTGCATAACGTTGCAAATTATTCAGTGCTGCAGCAGTTACCTCTTTTTCACTTTCGTTTATGTTCAGAATAAACTCTTCAATTGAGGATGCTTTTGCGGTAGCGAATCGGGAGCTGATTTCATCCAAGTACTGAGTTAATCGGATATAACCGCCTGGCTTCAGGATATCGGTACAGACAGTGACAGGTTTCATGTTCGTCGCCAACACATCTGCCACGTTAAAGACATCCACTCCGGCACAGAACGAAATATCCAATTTACCTTCAAAATCTCCCTGCAGCTGTGCCGCCATATTGATGCTGATAGGATGGAGCGCGCGACCGCTGAGATACATCATCTTTTCCCGAGCGGGGAAGACAGATTTGTGATTTTCCACTTCGAGTGTATTTGTGAGTTTGACCCCGAATTCCACGCTGTACTGATCTGCGCTCTCCTGCAGATTGCGAATGAGATTCAGAGCATCCGGATATTTCAGATCGTGCTCAAATGCTTCATCTGGAACTACAACATCATTGTATTTCAATCGGTCGTGGAGTATTTCGCGAACTCTCTGAGGCCCCAAAAGTGTGGGGTTCAGCTTGATTGCGGTATGATAGTTCCTCTTCTCAATCAGATACCGCCCGATACTCTCGATTTCGTCGGCAGGGCAACCGTGCATGGTGGACAGTGTGAGATTGTCGGAAATCTGAGATGGTATCCCCAACTCCTTCACTCGAGGATAAAGATCTGAAATAGATTCAAGTTTTTCATCAAGTTCTGGCTGACAGTTCTCCATCTTATCCAGAAACTGTTGAACATTAGGTTTCAGAATGCCGGCCATGTCATACCCTGCGCTCATATTGAAAATGATGCCCAGCTCACCTTTTTCGCCCCAGCCAAAATTGTCCTTCAGAATGTGAATGATAATCCAGGCGTTCAGGTACTCATCGAGAGATTGGCGCAGTTTTAACTCTTGAGACCATTCACAGTTATAGCCTTCATCCTCCATATCAATGCACGGCTTGGAGAGGTCCAATTCATCCAATGTCTGAACAGTCTTAAGTTCGATGTAGCGTGCCCCCATGAGCCACGAGAGCACAATGTTCTGTGCCATCTGTGTATGAGGACCTGCAGCAACTCCGATAGGTGTTTCAAGTTGCTGTCCGTAGCGGGTTGTTTGGAATACATCATCCGTTTTCGGATGAAAAAATAAATCTTTATGGACACCAAAAACAGTTTCGTGTTTTTCTTCTTCCAGAATCCACTTTAGCATGTGTCGAAGATCCATGGGATAAAGATTATCTAACATGATTTTATTGTTGCAACGACCTTTCTCATAGAGGATATAGAGTGGTGTTCTCGCTGCTTAATATGATAAAAATATTGTTCGAGACTGTCGTTTGTTATAGTTTTTAGTTGGTTTTGGAGAAGCCAATCTGAAAAATGACGAATTGCAGAAGTGTAAAAATTAATAGTCAGGGGACTGTAATTTCGAATTGATAGCTTACGGCGAGTAATATTGATCAACTGAGTTTTTTGCATGATGATACGGTTAAAAAGCAGTAATAAGTTAAACAGTAAACCCACTAAACGCAATATTGGGTTTATCGAGACGTTCATTCGCAATCCGCTTCGCTCCTTGCGAATGAATGTGGTTCGCTGTGCGCCGCCCTTCTTGTCCGCTCTGCGGACTGCGAAGAACAGCGCTGTAAAACCAATAGAATATATGAGTAAACTCAAATTCTACTGCCTTTACAGCGCACCTCATTAGGCGCCATGTCGCTGTAAAATGATCTTGGAAGGAGATTGTTATGAATCTATATGATTTAATCATGAGACGAAGGTCTATTAGAAACTTCAAAGATCAAGAGATTCTAGAGCACATCATTGAAGAACTTCTTGATGCCGCAAATAATGCTCCATCTGGAGGGAACATTCAGCCCATCTCGATTATCCTTGTACAAGAGGTTGAGAGAAGGAAAGAACTAGCGGAGATCGTTGGAGATCAGCCTTGGGTAAAAAACGCCCCTTTGTCCATGATCTTCTGTATTGACTTCTACAGGATTAAAAATGGACATCAATGTCTAATGTGGACTTCACAGGGGAGAACCTATTTTCTAAATTCCTGATAGCCTATGCTGACCTGATGTGTGCAGCTCAAAACGTTGTAATTCTGGCTGAAAACTATGGGCTCGGATCCGTCTATGTAGGCACGATCCAGGCAAATATAGACATAGCTAGGCAATATTTCATTATACCGGAATATGTTCTTCCTATGATGATCTTGTCAATCGGGTATCCTAAGTCTGTTCCAAGAAACATCCCTAAATTGAAACGGGATCTGATCACACATAAAGAGAAATACAATGTATTAAGCAATGATGAAATCAAAAATGCTTTTGAAGATAAATATGGCAATTTCGATGATAATGTGGAGAAGTATCTTGAAAAGGCTTTTATAGAGGCTGTAGAGGCAGACAAGCAGCAAAGCCAAAGTTGGGTAGAACGGGTTAAGGAAAAAATGAAGAAACTTGAAATAAGAAACAATGCTCAGTTCCTATTCAAGCTAAGATACCCTCCTGAAGTGATGGCCAAGATGAACGAAAACCTTATTTCTGCATTAAAAAATGCGGGATTTGATTTCATTTGATTAAAGTTGATTAGATTATACACAAGGACTTCAATTTGTGCGAGTTACGTTGCGGCACAGCGCCTAACACGGGATAAACGAAATTGGATATTCATTATAAGCTTTTTTTTAAGTTATGCATTGATTTGTTTAAACGTAGTATGAATGTTTACAAGATACTCCCAACTTTGCTTATCCCGAGAACGTTGGCGGTAATTAATAAAGGACAACTTTGACTGACAGGATAAATATTATTGACGTTACGACAGAAAATGTTTCTGAAGTTGGAATTTATTGTATCAAGAATAAGAAATCACCCGGATACAATAAAAAAGTCGAATGGTTTAAAAATAAAGTAAACTGTGGTCTCAAGATTAAAATAGCAGCTGACAAACAAGGGAAACAGCTTGGCTTTATAGAGTTTATACCTTCTGAACTTGCTTGGAGACCAATAAAAGCAAACAACTATCTATTTATTCAGTGTATTTTACTTTTTGTCAAAGTCGCTAAAAACAAAGGTATTGGGACCACCCTAATAAAAGAATGTGAACTTGATGCCAAACGAAATAATAAAGACGGTATCTGTGTAATGACAAGTGATGGTGCCTGGATGGCAAACAAAACCTTATTTGAGAAAAATGGGTTTACACTTGGAGAACGGCTCGACCGTTTTGATTTATTGTTTAAAAAGTTAAAGGATAGAAGCCCTACTCCTAATTTCAATGACTGGACCAAACAACAAACAAAATATAAAGGATGGAATTTAATTTACTCAGACCAATGTCCTTGGCACGAAAAATCAGTTGCAGATCTTAAACAATCAGCAGTCGACAATAGCATTGAAATAAAAGTCAAAAAACTGACAACTCCGATAGAAGCACAAAGTGCACCATCGGGATTTGGTACTTTTACTTTAATCAAAGACGGCAAGTTACTTGCTGATCATTACATAAGTAAGACAAGGTTTGAAAGTATTTTAAGAACAGAAATAAGAGAGAAATAACTACCGCCAACAAAAAATATACGCCATTAAAAACGGCGTTTATACAGAATGTAGGCGAAAACCCCCAGCTTTCAATAGAGTTAGAATATTATGACAGTTGCAATCCAATACAAAGCTGATGTTGAGACAATAATATCAAAACGTTATGATAATGGTGGGGATTATTGGGCTAGTTCCGATGGACGTTTGGCTATCGGTCATCCTTTCAGTGCTCTTGCCTGCGCCCTAATGTTTAGCGAGTTGGGGGTTGAGCTTTCCAACCCGATTCTTAAAGACGCTACCGACCTGATTCTTAAAGCGTGGAGGGAAGACGGGAGATTTAGACTCGCTCCAAGTGGAACACTTTATCCCTGCTACACAGCTACAACCGCTCGGATTCTTTGTCGACTGGGATATGCTAACGACAGTAGGCTCAAGCAAACGTTTAATCACCTGCTGGAAATTCAACAGGATGATGGTGGTTGGCGTTGTAAAAAGTTTAGCTTTGGGAGAGGGTCAGAAACAGAGTTCTCCAATCCTGGTCCAACACTGGAAGCTTTAGATGCTTTCAGATTTACACATTTCCTCAATCAAGATGAGCGCCTTGATAATGCAGTAGAATTCTTGCTTAATCATTGGGTAACACGTAAACCTCTCGGCCCTTGTCATTTTGGAATTGGCACCTTATTCATGAAAGTTGAGTATCCCTTCTTTCGCTATAATCTGTTCTTCTATGTTTATGCCCTATCTTTTTACGATAAAGCGAGGGAAGACTCAAGATTCTTGGAGGCATTTGAGGTTTTACAATCTAAGTTGGTCGTTGGTAAAGTAGTGGTCGAGAATCCTAACCGAAAATTAGCTGGATTTTCGTTCTGCAAGAAAGGGGAACCCAGCGACTTGGCAACGGCTCGTTATCGAGAGATACTGAATAACCTAAGGTGAAATCTAGGCGAAATCGCTGAGATAAATATAGAGGTATGAAAATTGAAAGTTATGTATTTAAAGGCCTTAAATACCATTATTAAAACGCTATTGAAAGATATAAGTGTCAAAGAAACCATTCAAAATCTTAAAATGAAAATTCGAGAGCCTGGAGAACCGTACATTTGGAGTTTAATAAATATAGACTCTTTTCAACAAAATTTACCATCAAACATCAAATCTATTTGGATATTTGTCCTTAAAATAAATACTCCTTCTATTGCTCATTATCATCCAAATAGTATTCAACATACCGTAATGGTTGAGGGAAAAGGAAAAGTAAAAATTGCAGACCATTATGAAGATTTGAAACTGTTTGGTTCATCCCATTTATCCAAAGAAGATATATGGTATGTTATAGATGAAAATACTTATCATGAGTTTTTCCCACAGGAGAAAGATATGGTGTTGATTTCTTTTCATACGTGTTTACCAGAAGAACTTATTGAGATAAGATGTGATAGTGGTGAACACTGTGTATACGAAAAATAGCAAAATGTTAGTATCAACAACTTCGCACAATACAGCATGTACGGCTCACTTCGTTCACACAAATTTCGGTTACGCTGAAACTTCGTAAATGCTGGGA
The DNA here is from genome assembly GCA_964626495.1 of uncultured bacterium. Lineage (GTDB taxonomy): Bacteria > Fidelibacterota > Marinisomatia > Marinisomatales > CAZVFT01 > JACNLN01. Next base: position 170 of record CAZVFT010000065.1, on the reverse strand, counting down.
ACATTAGGAGAAACGACCAAGGAAGGATTGATATGAGGGAAATTGATTATCCGATTGATAAAAGGAAGTGGCATCCAAGCCTTATTCCAGGGCCAGTAGTTCTTATTTCATCATATACTACTCAGTGCAATAAATAGTTTGCATTATTAGGATTATCATGTGTAATTTTG
>CAZVFT010000064.1:0-14334 GCA_964626495.1 uncultured bacterium | reverse complement strand
ACGCTGGGTAAGATAGAGGAATTTCGGGAGGAATTGGTCAGGTTCTGGGAATTTTACGATAAATATAAAGATGCGTTAGAAAATATGGATAGAGGACTATCTGAATTGAATACTCATCATAAAGAAGGTGTCGTTGTCTTTGAATTGGATAGAAATCGATTAATCGCCCTGTACGAAAACGCACCTGCAAGAGCTGATACTAATATTTCTCCTTATACTGATTTGAAATCAGCTTTCCTATTATCAGAAGAGGTTTTATCAAATGCAGAGAATATTTCGAGGACAGCAAAAAATTTTAAGTCCGGATTAATTACTCACGTGGGTACAATGGATGGTCTAAAGACAGACGAAAAAAAGTATAACATATTTAAGGACATCCAGAATGAATTTGATAGAACTAAGATGGAAGCCTTGGATGAATATAAACATCATCTTGAATCTTCTGAGGAATTTAAAAATGTGATTCTTGACCATTTTCTTAACACCCAACAATACTGGGATATAAAATATGTTGTGGAGAGTGAAAAAACACTCTGGGGTAAGGAAACGGTTGAAGAGAATTATGGGTACATTTACGATCCTAATGAATATCCAGAGAAGCCCTATCACGGGGAATTTATATCTCAGTATCAGTTAAAATTAATAATGGAACGGGCAAGAGGGATTGAAATATGGACACCCACTCTAATTTTTTCGGGAGAGAACGATTTTCCTATCCAGGGAATGAGACTGACATCTGGAGATTCTGTTCTTTATGAAATTTTTTCTAAAGGAGTACAGATAAAAGAAGAGAAAAATGAGGATGATGTTTTTGTATTTAAGTGGGAATTACCTATTAATTTAGATTTGGTTAAGAAATTAGTTGAATCAGATAAACTGATCTTCAAAATCCACTTTCTAACTGTTACTCATAGGATTGGGTTAACTCTTTACAAACAAAAGATGTTTAAGGAGTATGTAATTCCTGAAGAGAGAATTGTTAAATGGAAGGCAATGATTGGGTAGGATTGAAGATGTTGATTAATAATTGAATATATTATTCAAACTCCCTCCAGGTTACATCATTGGTTCGATAAGCAGTTTTTGCACCCGCTCTTTTCTCTACTCGAATTTGATATTTTGCGATTTCATCAGGTTCAATTGAGGAATTACTGATAACACCAGTGGCAAATTTTACGGTTTTGCCATCCACGAATCCCGAGCCTACACCTAATGGCTCTGTTGTAGATCCCCATAACATAAACGTAACCTTTACAAAATCAGCTCGCTTATTACCAATATTTCGAACTGTACCAATAAACTCTTCATATTCCCTGTGTTCACTAACTTCATAATCTTCATCGATGACGATCTTTGGACCTGGGAAAAACTTTTCGTCATACTTTGCTATAAAACCCTTTTCAATTACTAACTTACCCATTGATGTTTGAAGCACAATAACATCTAAATTTTCAGCCAGGATTTGACCAATCACGATAGTGCCATTTTTCAATGTTATTTTATGACGAAGAAGTGGAAGTTTGAGAATATTCAGGACTTCTTCATCTAATAGGGGGAGTCCCTTTTCAGCTACATCATAAAAACGAATAACCCCTTTTAGGGAATCCATTTCCTCCTGAAATAGGCTCAGGTTAGTGCCCAATTGAAAAAAGAGGCTATCGGATTGCCTTTGCTGGAAGGTTAGGCTATCGATGATATTAAATGATAGTTGTGAAATGTCTGCTTTTGTAGCAGCATCCATTTGGCGGATTTTCTTATCAAACTCCTGTGATTCAGTTTCAATCTGAGAAGTGAGTTTAGTAAATGCCTGTTTTTGTGCTTGTTGGGTAGCATCAACAGAAGCGTATAATTTTTCAATGTTTGCTTTATTGTTCTCCAAATGTTTCTTTAATTCTTGCTCTCGTTCAAGGAACAACTCCATTTCGGTCTGGGATTCCTGATATTTTTTAAGTTTTTCTCTCAACTGATTGATCTCTTTTGTCATATCTTCGATATCATTGATAATCTCAAAGAAGAGATCTACAGAATCAGCTTCCACAACAAAAGTGGGTCCAGCTTGGAGACTATCGAGGGGAAGGGGAAGATAAGATTCGACAAACTGAAGTTCGGTAATCATACTTCTGGCATTTGATTCAATGGCAGTTTTTTCCAGTGGAAAAAGGAATTGATCTTTGATACCAGCTTCAATGGATTTTGAGTAAGAATCATATTTTACCACCAGGTTTATACGACCTTTTCTGATATTATTATCCATTATTCCACCAGCAGGAATAAGTTGTAGAAAGCTATCTAAAGTAAATATGAGATCCTGATAAGTATCATACTCATCTTGTTCCTGATTGGATAGATGTTTCTCTTCGTCTTTAACAATAACGGAGTCAGTTGCGGAAGAGAAGGTTGCATCTACCCGAGTTTCAGAAAGATGAATAAGGGAAGCTATATTATCCCTTGCCCGTTGAGCAGTTTGGAAGAAATCAATTTTTTCTCCAGCAGGTTCAGGAGAAATTCCAGCAGGTGGCAGTTCTGGAGCAGGCTCTTTAGTAAGAAGGCTGGGTATACCACATCCCGCAATAAAAACAGTAAGAATTGTCAGCCACACTTTTTTATATGTTATTAGTGAGTTTATCCGGATCATTCTTTTTGTTTCTCTTCTTCCAATGCCTTTTCTTGCGCAACAAAAGCAGCTTCTTTCAATTCATTTTTATACTGCTCTGCCACCCCCAATTCATGTGCGAGTTCGATAATGTATTCATAATACTGATAATTCTCCCTATCCTCCAGTACGGGTAAGATTTCTTTAAAAATGTTAGGATCTTTAAAATTTGCCAGATTACGAATAGCTTTTATCCGAAGATTTTTTGGCATACCCTTATCGAGTGAAATTTGAATTAATGTAGGAGTAATTGCAGGATCATCAAAATTTCCGAGGGCGTCTAAAAGAGTGTTTAAAAGTGAGAAGTAGGATTTTTGTCCTTGACTGTAGGTTTCCAGCAAAGCGATGATGAGACGTTCTTCCTTGACATCTTTCATGGTTCGCAGTGCAAAGTCTCTAATCTGTACTTCTATCGTTGGATCGGTGAGCATATCAACAAACATATTTACAACTTCAGAACTCTCTTTTTTCTGGGCTAAGATGTCAATAGCCCGGTTACGGAGTTTGATGTCCAGAGATTGATCGTTTGCGATAAATACAAGTATTGGAATAACTTCTTCACGATCCATTGCTCCCAATGTTTTTGAGATCATCAGGGCTGTATTATAAAATGCTGAGCGACTTTTTTCATAGATATCAAGAAGAGTAAGAATTTGGTCTTCTGTCCGAACATTTGATAGACTTTTGAATATGGATGCTTGAAGATTTCGGAGTTTTTTATCGATTGTAAATATGGATTCCAATAATGCTTCAGAAGCCTGAGGATCACCTTCAAAATTTCCAAGCGCATCAATACTGGCGACCATAACTTCAAGGTCAAGGGCTTCTGCTTTTTTTACATAATTTGTTAGAGACTTCAGAGCAAGAGGATGTTGGCTCTCTTCCATGGCTCTTAGGGCAGTAACCCGTATTGTTATTGGTTGATTATTATCTTCATAAATGGCTATTAGTTCTTCAAGAGCATCCAGGTCTCCATTAATGTAAGCAAGACGCAGTTCTTCCACGGTTCCAATAGTAATATCAATCTTTTTATCCTTAGTGAAAACTTCTCTAACGAAAGTACAGGATGAAAGGGAAACCAATGAAATCAACATACTGAAGATTGTAATTGAAATAGTGATTTGTGAAAATGTTTTCATTATTCTCTCCAGTAATTCAATGAAAACTCATTACCGTCGAAAAGCCCGAATGTTCTATGAATGATCCAATCTCCTAATACCATAAATGTTCCTTTGTTATTGATGACATGTTTCGCCTGATGATAATGTCCAAAGATAACGTGATCTGCACTATTTTTCCACTGTTCTTCAGCATAGGATTGTAACTCCTTTAATACGGATGCATTATATTCTTCAGTATGAATAGGGTGTCTACCCGTTCTGGAAACCCATCGAGCAAACGAATATCCAAGATCTGGATGGATCCATCGGTAAAAAAATATGAGGATTTTACTACGAATGATTTTTTTCATAATTCGATAACCTCTATGCCACGATGTGATTCCATCTCCATGTGTGATATGGAATATTTTTCCATTGATTTCAAGGTTTAGGTTATTAGAATATACTTCATTAAAGATTTTGTTTTTTATGAAATCCCCCACCCAGTAATCGTGATTCCCAAGGACATAATTGATTTCAATTCCCTGTTCATTAGCCCTATGCAGGGTTGTGAGGACATCAAAATATGCTTTTGGAATCACATATTTATATTCAAACCAATAATCAAAAAAATCCCCAACAATGAATAAAGTACCTTTTTTATCAATTACATGCTCGATGAAGGTAATAAGATTTTTTCGTTTTTCTTCTTCTTTTCCGCTTTGGATTAGCCGTAAATGTGTATCGGAGATGAAATAGATAGGAAGATACATCACCCGAGAAATTACTTATTGAGACCTGTAGACGCAATTAAAATGTGTAATCAAGTGTAATATCCAAGTTATGGGAACATTTGAAAATTCTTTATGACTGGATTTTACCCTTCAGGGTTTTAAAATACGTAAATGTACCCGTCGGTGATCCCCGCAGGGGTCGCTGACGGTAATAGAGTTGAGTTATCAGCTTTTTTTTTAAAAGGCTAAAGCCTAAATTCCGGGTTAAAGCCTGAAATCTGCTCTACGGGTTTTTTCCATTCGTACTTTTATAACTACTTTAAAAATCCGATATTGATTTTGACTTATTTTGTTGACTTATAGATATTTTTAACATATTTTGGTAAAAAGAGGTCTAACTATTTGTATTGAAGGAACTTAAATTATCACAAGTAATAAAACAGACAGAATGAGAAAAAACCATCTTATATCACTTCTTCTCTTGATTTGTTTTAGTTTTACAACCGTATCATCTCAGAGTTTTGGGAAGAATAAGGTTCAATACAGGATTTTTGATTGGTCATATATTCAATCTTCCAATTTTGACATATACTACTACGGTAAAGGGAAACTATTGGCTGAGTTTACCTCCGAGATAGCTGAAAAAGCATATCAACAAATTTCCAGACATCTAAACTGGACGTTAAAAAGGAGAGTATCCATTATTGTATACAACTCTCATAATGATTTTCAGCAAAACAATGTTACTTATGACTATATGCCTGAAGGTGTTGGTGGGGTAACGGAGCTGTTTAAAAACAGGGTAGTTTTGCCGTTTGAAGGAGATTATGAGCAATTTCGACATGTGATTCATCATGAACTAGTTCACGCTATGGTTAATGATATGATCTATGGTGGATCCTATCAGGCAGCTGTCTCCAATCGCGTTCGGGTATCAATTCCTCTCTGGATGAATGAAGGTTTAGCTGAATTTTTATCTATAAACTGGGATACTGAAACGGATATGATTATACGTGATGTGGCTGTCCATGAACGTATACCAGAAATACGGGAGCTTAACTACTATATGGCTTACAAGGGAGGTCAATCTGTCTGGCGCTTCATCGCTGGGAAGTATGGTCGGCAGAAGATTGGAGACATTTTCAGGAAGGTTAAAAGATCTCAAGATGTAGAAAAAGGATTTGAGAAGGCAATTGGACTGAAGTTGGAAGAATTATCAAAACAGTGGCAGAAATATATTAAAAAGGAATATTGGCCTGATATTAGTCATCACGATGAGATAGAGGATTTTGCCCATAAATTAACTGACCATGAGGAACTTCGAAATTATTTTAATATATCTCCAGCGATATCACCTGATGGCAGCAAGATAGCGATTCTTACAGATCGGAAGGGGCGAGCTGATATTTATTTGATATCGGCTATTGATGGGAAACCGATTAAACGTCTGATTAAGGGAAATCGAACTCCGGGCCTTGAAGAGTTAAAGTGGCTGCAACCAGGTCTTTCGTGGTCACCAGATGGTAATAAGATTGTATTTACGGCTAAAGCCGGTAAGACAGATGCTCTATATATTCTTGATGTGAAGACAAAAAATCGAAAAAAGTATGTCTTTGATCTGGATGGGATTTTTACCGCCTCATGGTGTCCCAAAGGAGATAAAATTGCTTTTGTTGGTAATAAGGGAAGTGCCAGTGATATATATGTGTATAATATTATAAGTGGAAGCCTTGACAATTTAACAGATGATATTTTTTCTGATTCTGAACCGGTGTGGTCCCCCGATGGGGAATTTATTGCTTTTGTGTCTGATAGGAAAAATAATATAACTGTTTCTGACGATTTCAAAATGTATGAACACGATTTCCAGCAAGAGGATATCTTTATCCTGAATCCGGAAACAAGGGAGATAAAAAGAATTACAAATACATCCTATAAGGAAAATTACCCTGTCTGGGCACACACTTCAAACAGTCTAATTTACACCGCCGATCAAAATGGTATCTGGAATCTGCACATTTATGATCTGGATAATGGTTCAACACGGGTGATAAGTGATGTGATGACCGGTATTTTCCAATTAAGTCTGTCTTGGGATGATCAAAAACTTATTTTTTCTGGTTACTCTAATACTGGGTGGGATATCTATACCCTTAACAACCCTCTGGATTACCCTGACAGAAAAATTGCTGAGACAAAATTTCATAAACAAAAGGGTGAAACCAAACCTGATGAATTTCTCCTGACTGACAGTGGAATTGGTGAACATCCTAAAATTAGCTATAAGAAAGATGCTTACTCTCGATACATTTTTGCTCCCCAATATGAACGATATAACCCGGATTTAGTGGATACTACTGCCGCTGAATCCTCAAAACCTTTAGCCTTGAGTGAGTACAAAAACCAGGATGGAACCTACCGTTCTCATCCATATAAGACACGGTTTACTCTTGATCTGGTACAAGGACAGGCGTCATTTAGCAATGTGTTTGGATATATGGGGACAACCCTGTTTGCCTTCAGTGATATTTTGGGAGATCACAGGATCTTTTTAGGCACAGAGCTGGTGATTAATCTGGAAAACAGTGATTACTTTTTCCAGTACGACTATCTCAAGCGTCACAACGATTACTCCTTTTCGTTATATCACACGGCTAATTTCTTTGGGTATGATTACGATTTCGTTCGTTTACGACATTACAGTATGAACTTCTTGGTATCACATCCCCTTAACCGATTCCATAGATTTGATTTTGGGATTACAGACCATTTTATCAATTATCGCCAATTTGTTCTCCAGTCTGGATTAGAGGACTATGATATTGTTGATAATAGGAGTATACAATCTTATACATATCATATTAGTTGGGTTTATGATAACAGCAGCTGGGGATATACTGCCCCTGATGATGGATGGCGGTCAAACATTACATTTCTACAGAGCCCCAAATTGGGTGGAAATGGCGGATTGGAGTTCACTACGGTAATGATGGATGCTCGCCGATATTTCAGAGCGAGTCAAGACTATAATTTTGCATTACGGTTAATGGCTGGTACCAGTTTTGGCCCGGATGCTCAGAAATTCTTTTTAGGAGGTGTGGAGAACTGGATTATAGGAACCGGGGAAACAAATGGAGAACCTGATCGTAGCCGGATTAATGAAGACGAATTTGAAATTTTTAATGAGGAAAACACAGATTTTCTAAAGAATCTATATTTTTCGATTTTTGCGCTTCCCGTTCGTGGAAGCCGTTTTATTGAGCGATTTGGAACAAATCTTGTATTAACCAATTTTGAATTTAGATTCCCTTTTGTAAACTATATGGCACTTGGTTTTCCACTGAAGATAATTTTAGGAAATATTCGAGGTATTGCTTTTATTGATATTGGGGCTGCGTGGGATGATACACTTCATCTGACGAAGACCCTCTATAATGGTAAAAAAGAATTTGATGATCTTATTGCAGGATATGGTATTGGGGTACGAATCAATTTCGGCTATTTCATCCTGAGAATTGATACAGCATGGGATCTTCTCCTCCAGCGCTCTAGCAAACCTCAATATTATCTTTCTCTGGGTACTGATTTATAATCATTCCGTTCGAATTGTTAATTTAAATTCCCTTGCTTTTCCTGAGGGAAATTTTAAACTTTATTATTACAAAATGCCAAATCCTAAGACAAAAATTACATTTCTTTGTTCTGAGTGTGGGGCTGATTTTCCCAAGTGGTATGGGAAATGTCCCGCTTGTCATGAATGGGGTACCCTGAAAGAGTTTACTATTCCAGCTGGTCGTAGGGAAAAAATCTTAGCTTCCAGAGAATCGAAACCATTGAGTGAGGTACTCTATAACAGCAAGCTCGAAAGGACATCGACGAATATTCCAGAGATTGACAGGGTTCTTGGTGGAGGATTTTTACCGGGATCTGTTGTTCTTCTTGGGGGCAGTCCAGGGATTGGTAAATCAACACTTGCACTTCAAATAGTTAGCACCCTGAAAAGATCAACGGTTTATGTTTCAGCTGAAGAGAACGAGGAACAGATTGCCCTCAGGGCAAAGCGGATCAGTGTTGATTCAGAAAAGGTAACACTCAGCGGAGAAAATCAATGGGAGAGAATTCAGGAACAGCTATCACTAATAAAGCCAGATTTTCTTGTTATTGATTCGATTCAGACAATTTATACCGATTCTGTTGATAGCTTTCCCGGAGCAATTGGTCAGATTAGAGAATGCGGTCAGAGGATTTTGGAATATTGCAAGTCGTGGAAAATCACTGCCATTATCATTGGACATGTTACCAAAGAAGGTGTCATCGCCGGACCTAGAATGTTGGAGCATGTGGTTGATACGGTTCTCTATCTTGAGGGTGATAATCGACATGACTTTCGCATCCTCAGAGCGGTGAAGAATCGTTTTGGTGCCACAAACGAGGTGGGCGTATTTGAGATGACTTCTACTGGTTTACGAGAAGTATTAAATCCATCTGAACTTTTTCTATCTGAACGTCAGGAAGGAATAGCCGGTTCAGCAGTGATTCCGAGTATGGAAGGAAGTCGACCAATTCTGGTGGAAGTTCAGGCATTGGTGACCAATGCTAGCTTTGGAAACGCCCAGCGGAACGTGACGGGATTTGATTTCAGGCGACTTGCGATGTTGTTGGCGGTTTTGGAAAAGCGAGTGGGACTATTAATGAGCACGAAGGATGTTTTTATTAACATTGTGGGAGGGATGAGAGTTGATGAACCTGCAGCTGACCTGGGAGTCATCTGTGCCATTGCATCCAGTTTGAAGGATAAATCCATTCCGACGAATACCGTTCTTGTTGGTGAGGTGGGACTTGGTGGGGAATTGCGGGGAGTATCCCAGTTGGGAAGGCGAATCAACGAAGCAAAACAATTGAGATTTAATGAGATTATTGCACCGTCTTCCAGTGTGCGGAAATTCAGTGAGAAAATATCTGGAATTAAAGTTCGTGGCGTTGATTCCGTACAGAAGGTGTTTCATTTTCTGTTTTAACTATGATTTCACTCCAAAAAGGTGAAACCCAGTGAAATGAGAAAACAGATTTCACGGGTCAAGTACGCCAACTTTTCTATTAATTACAAAAACCATTAAAATGGTTATGTCTTCTTGTAATTTGTTGATAACCCACGACTTAAGTCGTGGGTTGAACTCAATAAAAAATTATTATGAACCTTTTACGTGTCCGGCTCTCGACGGAACGGTTTCTTTCATTTGAAAAATACTTTTCTGGATTGGACTCAACTATGATTAAACTGTTTATGTAAATCCTCAATATTTTAAGGATTAGCAATTTCACACCCATCTATGAGATGAAAAACTAAATTTTGTAATATTCTTTACTAATGGTGGAAAATTATGAAGTTTGAAGTAATAGAATTTGATAATAACACCTCTGCTCGAATCGGTGAATTGATCACTGACCGGGGTACGATAAAAACCCCTATCTTTATTCCTATTGGCACTTACGGAGCCGTAAAAACCCTATCACCTGAGGATTTGGAAAACGCCGGAGCACAGATCATTCTCGGAAACACCTACCATCTTTATCTCCGTCCGGGACTTGAAATAATTGAAAAAGCTGGCGGTCTCCATAAATTTATCTCCTGGGAGAAACCAATTCTTACCGATAGTGGAGGATTCCAGATATTCAGTTTAGCTGAGTTGCGTAACATAAATAACAAGGGTGTTGTGTTTAAATCTACGCTTGATGGGAGCGAACATTTCATTACTCCACAGAAATCTGCTGAAATCCAGCGAGCCCTGGGGAGTGACATTATTATGGCACTGGACCAGTGTCCACCCGGGGATGCGTCAAAAAAACACGTTGAATCAGCTGTGAACCGAACATCACTCTGGATTAAGCATTGCCATCAATATTTGAATGAAAATCCACCACTGAATGGACCAGTGGGTACGTTATTTCCGATTGTCCAGGGAGGTATTTTCGAGGATTTGCGGCGAAAGAGCGTGGAAGAATTAATCCCCTATGCTGAAACCGGTATCGCCATCGGTGGTCTGGCTGTTGGTGAAGAAAAATCGGCTATGTTTGATACGCTTGCATTGATGGATTCACTGCTTCCCGAGGATAAGGTGAGATATTTAATGGGTGTCGGAAAACCGGACGATATTGTCAAGGCGGTAGCATTAGGTGTGGATATGTTCGATTGCGTTATTCCAACTCGGAACGCCCGCAACGGGCAGCTTTTTACCTGGAATGGGAAAATTAACATCCTGAATGAACGGTACAAATTGGACAACTTACCCGTAGATGAGAACTGCTCTTGTTATGGTTGTAGAACCTTTTCGCGAGCTTATCTCAGACACCTGTTTAAAATGAATGAAATTTTAGGACTTAGGATAGCTTCTCTTCATAATATAACCTTCTATCTCTCCTTGATGAAAAAAATTAGAACTGAGATTTTGTCTGGCACGTTTTATTCTTGGTCGAAAGAATTTGTTCAACAGTTTGGAGAAGGCAAATGACTGAGATTGTAGCAAACCATATAGACAGTTATGTGTTTCGGTGGGAAAAAGGTAAACCGAAATATCTCCTTTTAAAAAGGAGAAAAAAGAAATTCTATGGGCATCTCTGGCAGGGAGTGGCTGGGAGGATAGAAGATGGGGAAAAAGCACCAGAAACTGTTGTTCGGGAATTGAAAGAAGAAACGGGTTTGACAACAGTTCGACTGTTTGTGGTTGACCACCTGAGTTCGTTTTATCAAAGTTTCAAGGATAGGATAAACCTTATCCCGGTTTTTGGAATTGAAGTTGAATCGGATGAAGTGATTTTATCCGATGAACATTTGGAATATCGCTGGGTTAGTTTTGAGGAGGCACTATCACTTCTTAGCTGGGAACAACAAAGGAAAGCACTATCTGTATTGCACCGTATGATTACTGATGAAGATGAACGATTAAAGTGGTCAGAAGTAGCATTTGATTGAAATGCTATGACGAATATATAACACTCGTTATCCTTATTTTCGCCCAAGATTTAGTATTTTGGTTCTTCACCGACCTGTCGGGTTCCCGACGGAGAGGGGAGGTCGTTCAAAAACAAGATTGCCTATCAGTCGAGCGCCTGACCGACAAAAATGTGTAATAAGCCAATAGTTTTAAAATGGACAAAGCAAAACGCTATAACAACATAAATCTTGCTCTCAGCCTGACGGGTACTGTCTTGGGTTGGGTTTTCCTCGGAGCTATCGTGTTTTTCGGTTTCACTGAAATAGTGGAACAGTGGTCTTTTTCAGTAACGTCTTCCTCATATCTTGCTTTGCTTGTCTTTTCTGGGATTCTTGGAGTAATTGAGACTGTTTTGTTCTTTCCCCTGTCTTTTTACAGCGGGTATCTGCTTGAGCATAAATATGAACTGTCTAACCAGAATCTGAAAACCTATTTCTGGGAGAAGGTAAAAGCTCTTTTGGTTGGAATTATCATAGGTGTACCCTTACTGCTTGTCTTTTACTATCTTTTAAATACCTATCAAAATTGGTGGTGGCTTCCTGTGGGGATTTTTATGTTTTTAGTTTCGGTGATATTGGGTCGATTAGCCCCAACATTGATCTTTCCACTTTTTTATAAATTTACTCCAATTTCTGATGAATCACTCACTTCGATGGTGAGAGAACGCTGCCAATCGGTGGGGATGAAAGTGACGGGTATTTTTCAGTTCAACCTGAGTAAGACCACAAAAAAAGCCAACGCTGCCTTTACCGGAATTGGGAAATCAAAGCGAGTGATTATTGGTGATACGCTAATAGATAATTTTAATCAGGGAGAGATCGATGCGATTCTGTCTCACGAGCTTGGACACTTCAAATTGAAGCATTTATGGAAGCTGATGGCTCTTGGGACTGTGGTTACTTTTATTGGACTTTACGTTGTTTCCCTCGTCTATTTGAAATGGGTATCAGTCTGGAATTTTGATGGAATCACCCAACTGGCAGCCCTGCCTTTGTTGGCGTTATTGCTGGGAGTTTATGGATTTTTAGTGGGTCCAATTCAGAATGCTATCAGCCGGAGTTATGAGTATGCGGCTGATGGATTTTCATTGGATCTCGTAGGAGATAAAGACTCTATGATTTCGTCTTTAGAAAAGTTGGTAGATCAAAATTTAGCTGATCGAGATCCTCACCCTATCGTTGAATTTCTGTTTCACAGTCATCCGTCTATCAAACATAGGGTTACAAGGTTAAAGGATTACAATATCTGAAAGTAAAATCTTTTACCATTCTTATCCTTTAAATAAAACCCTTGTTTTCCTGTATGCAACCACCCGTATTTGAATACGTCCGCTGTTACCTTTTCATCATTAAAGTAACCCTTCATTACATTATGTCCACGGATGACGATTTCCCCTTTTTCACCCTCCGAAAGTGAGTTTCCTTTACTATCCTGAATATCTAATTCGTTTGGATGGCTGGGATAACCAATAGGGGAATAATTTTTATTCACTTTCATTTTCTGATAATCTTCAATTGAAAAGTCTAACGGGAGAAAAGTGGAGAAAGAACTGGTCTCAGGGATGCTGAAACTAGAAATCACCGGAATGTTTAATTTTTTTTTCACAGTTTTAATTAGTTCAGGTTTAATTGGTGGTGTACAGATAAAATGGCGAAAATTGGAAAAATCATTTTTGGGAAAAGTTTGATATGTCAACTGTTTCAATGTTTTGGGATTAATAATAGCAACTTGTGCTCGTTCGTTGCTGATGGTATTTACTATTGATGAGGGATAATGTTGTTCAATGATGATTATTGGGGCTCCAGAGTAAAGTGACATCATAAGACATCCTGTGATCCCCTCGATGTCAGTTAGATTCACTCCACAAACAACTGGTTGTTCATCACTCAACCTGTGCCAGTCAGCAATTCCCATTCCATTTACCATAAGATTATAGTGTGAAAGAATAACACCTGTTGAACTGCTGTTCTTGGGAGATTTGTAAAAAATTAGCCCATCATCTCGCAATTTTGATTTCATTCCGATTTTGTATGTTTCACTCTGATTTTCCAGAAAAGAGGTAACAAAATCTGGTGTTGTTTCGATAACATTAGTAAATCCAGATAGCTTTTGTCGGAGGTCTCTATAATTTTGTGAAATTTCTGGTTGAGTAAAAAAGAGTTTTACCTCTGTCTCTCGAATTATTTTTTCAATGACTTTTGCAGGATGATTTATATCAATTACTACCGCTGTTCCACCGATCATCCAGACTGAAAAGTACTGGATAATAGTTTCAACTCTGTTTGCAGTATCAATAGCGATACAGTCACCAAAGGTACAACGTTCGGATTCAAGAAAATTGGCAGTTTTAGAGACCAGTTGAAAAACGTCTCTGAAAGAATATTCTGAACGGTGATTTTTCCCATCATAGTAAATGAGAAATGGTTTTTCGCCATATCTCCTCGTCTGGGAATCTAACAGAGAACGAATGCTGGGGTAAGGAATTATAATCTCTGAGGGGGGGATGCCATGAAAGCAATGAGCCGATTCAATATCACTTACTGATTCTTTAGAGAACATCATCAACTAAGTTTCATTTTAATAATGCTGAGAAGGAGTTGCTTTTTTTAAACATTTTCATTTTTTCCCACCATAAAGTTTAGTAACATTTTTGGACAAAAATGATAATTATGGTGACGATACCTAAATACTTGACTCACCTGATCCATGAGTTTCATATCCCGGTCAGGGACAAATTTAGGTTGCTGATTATCTTTTTGTTGCATAGTTCTTCCCTTGAAGTATGTTAGTAATCTACAATAACAATATCATTGTCATAAAAAGGTGATATGAATCAAAATTTTCCACATATTGAC
>CAZVFT010000063.1:0-14756 GCA_964626495.1 uncultured bacterium | reverse complement strand
TTGAAACAAACCTACCGGAAATACTTCCTAATAGAAAGTAAAAAGTAAAGCGTAATCCGTAAATTACTTACTACGATTTGTGTTTTATAACAATTCCGCTGGTTGTGAAGAATTAGCTACCCCTCAAAAGTCTGATAGGCCCTCCGTCTAAACCCGTCGCTGATTCCGGAATGGGTCGCCTACCACCCAGCCTGCCTTACGCTGTGCGGGACTGGCAGGTAGGCGGGGATTTATCCCGGTCATAACCATTGAGACAACACCCCAATTCATTGGGGTGATATGATAACCCACACAAAAATAAGATAACCGTTTCAACGGTTTCCCTGAATAAACCACTGAACCTATCCGGTCAGGACCTGTCCGATCAGGATTCGGGGGCTGTCTCAACATTGGAATAAATTCAGGGGTTGTCTTCTACAGCTTGCGCGTTGGTGGGTGTTCCTCCGACCTCTGACCACTTACCTCTGATCTCTGACCTCTGAACCAGCAACCAGTTACCAGGGCTCGCCATAGGGCCTCTCCCTCTGGGCGTAACGCCCAACGGGCTGAGCCGTTGCCGGAACGGCTAGGACTACGCCGAGGCTTACTAATCACTTCCACGATTTTCTATGTCCTCTGTGGCTAAAAGGGATTTTATCCTTCAGGGTTTTAAAAAACGGTTGAGATATTACCTTGCTTTCTTCAAAGGCTAAAGCCTGAAATCTGTATACAGTCTTTATAATTTTTTCAGAACAACACCACTTGTGGGAGGAACAAGAATATTATTCTGAATTGCCTTCTTTCCCTCAACATTGACACTTTCACCATCTGCAAGGATCTGCCATTTACCCTCGGGTAGTTTCATTGTCATAGCCACTTCTGCTTCACCGTTCAAAGCTATTAGAAATTTATCCTGCAGTTCATAGGCGACAGCCACACGTTTTCCGAGATTGAAAAAGTGGAAATCCTCAGGATCGGAGTAACGAAATTCGGGATATTTCTTTCGCAGTTGAATTAGGCCTTTATAATACTCGACAAGCTCACCGTTTATCTCTTTTTCATCCCAGTTGAGCCAGTTAGTTTCATTATCCTTTTCATAGGAGTTGTGATCAATCTTCCCCACGTCTGCATCTAATGCTTCCGTCTCAGCGATGACCTTACTTCGCCCCCATTCCTGTCCCTGATGGATAAACGTAATTCCCTGACTTGTGAAAAGGAAAAGAGCTGCCAGTTTGTTTAAAGTTAGTTGTCGTCGAGTCACGTGAGCATTTGTTTCACGATTAGTGATAACATCATTTTCTTCCACAATCCCGCTTCCCAGACGTATGAAATCGCCAAGTGTGAGATCATCATGGCACTCCAGATAATTGATATTGTGAGAAACGTTTGTATACTGTCCTCCAAATGTACGAAGGGACCCCATCACAAATCGCTGTAGGGTTTCCTGACTATATTCCCTCTGCCACTTACCAAAAATAAATCCCAGACCGTTGTTAGGATTCTGTCCCTTCACTTCGTTGCGGAATTTATCATTGAAGGAAGCCCAGCCCATATCAGAAAATCCATCCGGGTCGTAGCCCCCGCCCCACGGTTCTGCTATAATGATAGCATGCGGGTTAATAGACTTGAGTTCTTTGATAATCTTTTGTCGTGTCTTGGAATCAATCAGGTTTCCGAGATCAAAGCGAAACCCATCCACGTGGTATTCTTTCATCCAGTATTTTACACTTTCCAGTATGAGATTTCTTACTGCTGGGTGTTCAGTGCGAGTATCATTTCCACAGCCACTTTGTTCAATGTACTCTCCCTTATCATCCAACCGAAAGTACATTTCCTTGTCAATGTACTTGAATGGGTGGTAATCATAATTTGAAACGTGATTATAAACCACATCCATAATTACTGCGATTCCCTCTTTGTGAAATACTTTCACCATATCCTTAAATTCAGACACTGCTCGTCCATCTGTCCCGTTCCAGGCTCCCGGTTCGATTGTTCCATCGGTGGCGTAGTATGATTCCGGCGCATAAAAGAATGTGGTCATGTATCCCCAGTGATTCCGGGCATAAGGATTCCAGGTATTATGAACAGGAGTTGGGGGATCCATGTAGGGAACTTCCACATTGGCAAAATCCATCGCGGGCATAATTTGAACGGTATTGATTCCTATCTCCTTCAGATGAGTGATCCCTCCACGCTGGTCAGGATTTATCAGTCCAAGATAGGTACCGGGTTCGGAACAGCCAGCAGAAGGATGAGCCGTCATATCTCGAACATGCAGTTCATAGATGATAAGGTCGCGAGGATCGATTTGAATCCATGTATCACTCTCCCAGTCGTAGGACGTATTCACAATCAATGATTTCGCTACATGGCGGTAACTGTTCTGAGTAACGGCAGCTTTTGAGTATGGATCTGCTACAATAATCTCCGGGTCGTTACTAAGGTAATCTCCCTCGAGCCGGTATCCATAAAGAGTACCTACTCCTGCTCCATCCAGATTAATAAACCAGATTCCTTTCCCCACGCGATGCATAGGATGCTCTACTCCTGATTCTGCATCAGGAGTGTCAAATATGACTAAATGTACCCGATCTGCTTTTGGTGCCAGAAGTCTGAAGGTGGTTTGATTTCCCTGAACAAATGCTCCAAGTTTTATTTCATTTGATTTCATTGTACAATTAGTGAAAAATGTTACGGTTAATATTAAAGTCCAGATTGTTTGTTTCATTTTAATCAGTTGATGTATGGTTGATTCCGTCTGTGTAAATTACAACCTCATGAAAAAATGTTTCACATTATTTTTTATCCTATTTTTCACGCTGAATGCAGGCATTGGAGACAACCAACATCTTTACCCTATTCCCACTATTGTTGTAGAGACAAATAAGACAAAGAAAGTTGATCTTTCTGTATATAAACGAGATCAGGATATCCAGTTTAAAATAGGTGATCACCCAGATCTTGAGATAAAGTTTCTGCCAAAAGCTGACAGCCTGTACATCTCCCCGAAAGAAACGGCTCGTGGGTTACTTTTGCTGTCGCTTGATGTCAATGATTACGAGTACAAACTTCTAATCAAGGTTAAACGGTTAGTTCCCTATACATTTCAATATCGGCCGAGTGATGAGGAACAAAATATTGTCGTTATGGGTGGGTTCAATGATTGGTCCAGAACGGCCCTTTCCCTTTCAGATGACGATGGTGATGGAATTTTTGAGCGTACAGTTTACCTTCGTCCTGAAAGACACGAGTACAAATTTGTAATAAATGGAGAGGAGTTGATCGACCCCGAAAACCCTGTGTTTGTGTCAAACAATATCGGGGGATGGAATTCTATTCTTGATTTATCAGAATATGAAGAACCACCAGCAGGACAGTTTATTAAAACTACCGCATCCCAATCGGATCTCTCTTTTCGCTATCTTCCACCAGAAGAAGAAATCTCATTTTCTAAAGTGTTTGTGTTATTTGATAATGTTTTATTACCGAATTCGCGTCTTCATATAGCAGAATCGTTCGGAGTTAGTGTCGACATTGACGGCTTTTATGATGGACTATTACGAATTGCTGGGTTGGATGAGGAGGGGCGAGTTATCCCTGAAAATCATACTATCCTTAAAGGTGGACAACCCTTGAATCCTGCCCTCCATCCTGATGACTGGTACCTTACCGTTCTCTACTGCCTGATGGTGGACCGGTTTTTTGACGGAGATCCATCAAACAGTTGGTATGCGGAGGATCCTGACATTCATCCATTAGCCAATTTTATGGGGGGAGATCTGGCTGGAGTTATAAAAAAGCTGGAAGAAGGATATTTTTCAAACTTAAGTGTGAATGCCATCTGGTTATCTCCGGTGGGTTGCGTTCCCCATAAAGCGTATGTGGAATCCATTCCCCCGAATAGAAAGTTCACCGGCTACCACGGATACTGGCCTGTCCAACCAAGGGAAGTGGATCCACGATTTGGGACAAAAGATGAATTGAAAACAGTGGTGGCAACGGCTCATGAGCAGGGAATTCGGGTAATTCTTGATTTTGTGTCCAATCATGTCCACGAGGATCATCCCTATTTCAGCGAACATCGAGACTGGTTTGGTTCTATGTATCTGCCAAATGGTGAAGTAAACATCCGTAACTGGAGTGAAGAAACCCGTCTGACCACGTGGTTTGATTCCTTTCTGCCATCCTATGATTATGTCAACTCACCAGCTGCTATTGATCAGGTAGTGGAGGATGCTCTGTGGTGGCTTGAGACATTTGATCTTGATGGCTTTCGGCAGGATGCGGTTAAGCACGTTCCACACAACTTCTGGAAACAGCTGACATCTGGTATGAAATCACGCATTCCTGGTAAGTACTTATACCAGATAGGCGAAAGTTTCGGTTCTGATGACCTGATTAAGAGCTACGTGAATCCCAGTGAACTATCTTCACAATTTAATTTCAGTATCTATTTTAATGCCCGCGGACCTTTTAGTGAAGACACTGCTGATTTTTCTCATCTTGGTAAAGTGATACGGGACAACTTGGAAGCATTTGGTCCAGTGAATCTTATGGGAAATATTACTTCAAGTCACGATCAGGTGCGATTTATGGCATTTGCCGATGGACAGATGCGATTTGATGAGAATGGAACGGAGCGAGCGTTTACCAATCCACCAACTCCCGTTCAGGATACCGCCAGCTACGATAAACTGGCGAACTTTACCGCATTCAATTTGTCCATATCTGGAGTTCCAGTCATTTACTATGGAGAGGAAATTGGATTGATGGGGGCAGGAGATCCAGATAACCGTCGGCAGATGCGGTTTGAGTCTCAACATACAAAAAATGAGCATCAACTGTTGGAGAAAATTTCAACGATAGTAAGGTTAAGGCAACGTCTTCCCTCCCTGTCCCTTGGCGATTTTATTCCTCTCATCATAGAAGGCTCTATAATGATTTTTGCTAAAGCCTACTATGACGAATTCATTCTAATGGCATTTAACCACAGCAAAGAGCTAAAAGAGATCAAAGTCAATGTTCCGTATATTGAGAATGAATTAATCAATTTGCTTGATGGTACAATCATTCCATTTGAGAATGGTTTTATCACCCTTCTTTTAACACCTTATTCCTACAATTTTTATAAACCGAGGTAACTTTTTTTAAGATGATATCTTCAATGTATGAGACACCTCATCAGGCAAAGATATGGCGAAATTTAATCTTGCCATTGATGCTGTTTTTCCTTTGGGCGTGTGCAGTACCCCGGGTCGGGATTAAGGTCGTACAACCTTCAAATCTCATACAAAATGAAGCTATCAACGAAGCTTCTGGTATTGTAAAAAGTAAGCAATTCAATGGGGTGTTCTGGATTCATAATGACTCTGGTGATATCCCCAGGATTTTTGCTGTCGATTGTGAAGGAAATTCTATTGCGGAATATCCGGTTCAGCCAGCTGAACATGTTGACTGGGAAGACATTACTACTGATTCAGATGGGAATCTTTATATAGGAGACTTTGGTAACAATTGGCACGTGAGAAAAGATTTTAAAATATATGTATTGGAAGAACAAAATCCTCAGAAAGATAGTGAAGCAACCGTCAAAGCTGTAATTCCATTCCGATATCCTGATCAGGGGAAATTTGGTGCAACCCTACATATGAATTTTGATGCAGAAGCGCTTTTTTATTTCAGGGATACTTTATGGCTTTTAACAAAACACTTATTCAATTCCAAAACAAAATTGTATCAGTTCCCATCCAGTATTAATGGAAAAGAAATACAGTTAGAGAAGGTAGATTCTTTTGACGTGGATGGTATGGTAACAGGATCAGATGTTAACTCTACTGGGGAATATCTTGCGGTATTAACCTACAACGATATCTGGATATTTTATCTTGCGGAACAGGGTAATAAACTCCTCTCCGGCAAAGTAAAAAGAATTCCCATTGCGTTGAAACAATGTGAGGGAATCTGCTGGGATGGGAATGAGCTGGTTGTGGTAAATGAAGAAGGTGAAATTTATCGGGTTAATCCGGATACTGGTGATTGGTAGGCCTCGGCGTAGCCGGAACGACTAGGGTCACGGCGAGCCCTGGTGAATGGTAAATGGTGACTGGTGAATGCTCCACAGGAACTCCTTCGGAGTTAAATGGTAACTGGTGAGCGGTGAGTTTTAGCCGTCACTGGTCCCGGAATAGGTCGCCTGCCAGCCCGTGGAGGAAGCAGACTGGTGAGTGGCTGGTAGGGGAGCAGACGGGGTGACGGTTAGCATAACGGAGTTTAGGTTTTAGTCCGGAATTTAGGCTTTAGCCTTTTAAAGAAAGTACGGGGATATGGGGATAAATTTGTCACTTTTTAAAATCCAAATTATAGATATTATATCCAAAATTTGTTTGAATTAAATACTAATAATCAGTATATTATTAGGCAAATAATATAATAATAGGAATTATATCTGTGAAAATAGATAAATTAGATCATAATATTCTGAATGTTATGCAAGAAAATGGTCGTATCACCAATTCTGATCTTGCTAAAAAAATAGACATATCTCCCTCGTCCACTCTGGAACGCGTAAAAAAGTTAGAACGTAATGGTTACATAAAGAAATACGTTGCGCTGGTGAATCCGGAGAAGATTGGTCTTACGTGTTTCACTTATGTAGAAGTAACGCTGGTGCGTCATGGACGTGAAGTAGTGGATCGATTTAAGGATTCCATCACTCAAATGGAAGAAGTAATGGAGTGCCATCACATCACAGGTGAAGCGGACTTTCTCCTCAAAGTTGCCACAAGGAACATTCCCACCTATGAGGATTTTATTCTACATAAATTAACCACTTTACCGGATGTTCAACATCTGAAAACCTTGGTGGTACTATCAACTATGAAACAGGAGACAAAACTCCCTATCAATTTGGAAAATCAAAAAGGAGCATAAAATGAACCAGGGAAGAGATGTAGACTATTGGATTGATGAGGGGAAAAAGATGCTGGCAGATCGTCAGCGAAGAATTCATCGAGCGAAAAAATGGAAGTTCGACACCATTGCTGTCCATGGGCTATATGACTATTCACAGTCACTGGGACAGAATAGTGCCTCCATCATGGAACCTGTTTATCTCAGTACGGCTCAAGCCTATCATAACAGTGCGGAAATGGAAGCAGGTCTATCTTACCAGATGCCTAACTGGTGCTATTCTAGGATTGCGAACCCCTCGAATTATTTTCTTGAAGAAACCACTGCCCTTCTGGAATCCTACGGTACCGATCTGGAAGCGTCCTGTGTGGCAACCGCCAGCGGAATGAGTGCGATTCGTACAGCAACGGATCCTTTTCTTGTTGAAGAGGATTTACTTCCTCCAATGAGTATAGTGTCATCAGCGAAAATTTATGGGGGAACATTTCAGCAATTTTCCATAAGGCGCTTTCAAGAACAGGGAATCGAAGTACGATGGGTCACCGATCCTACAAATCTCGATGAGTGGTCATCAAAAATAAATGAAGGCACCCGCTTTGTCTACGGTGAATTCCCTTCAAACCCATCTGTTTCTATTTTTGATATTGAAGAAGTGGCAAAACTTGCTCATGACCATGAGATTCCCCTAATAGTGGATTCCACCTGTGCTTCTCCTGCTCTCACGCGACCGCTGGAGTTTGGAGCTGATATTGCCATACAATCAGCGACGAAAGTAATTTCGACGAATGGAACGTCTATCGTTGGACTTCTTACAGCGAAGAAAGATATCGTGAGTAAGGTGGGTTGTGACGAAATGCATGAGGATTTTGCAACCTGGGTCAAGCTCTGGCCATTCCGGGATAACGGTCCTGCTCTTCATCCTATGGCTGCAATCCTGACGCTGAATGATATGAGAACCCTCCGGTCCCGGCTTGATCAGATGAGTCAGACCGCTATTGCAGTTTCAGAATATTTAGAGAATCATACCAAAGTGGATAGAGTTTATTATCCGGGATTAAAGAGCTATCCCAATCATGATCTGGCTAGGAAATATATGAAACTGGTTGATAGTGATAGAAATATGTATAGCTTTATGATACTTGCAGAAATAAGGGAGAATAGAGATGGGGATTCCACAAACACTCGAAAATTTTACGATGCTCTGCAGATGATCTGGAGAGCCACCGATTTGGGTCGGGTTAAAACTGTTGCAACACCGTGTGCAATTTCAACACACCAACAACAGGGTGAAGAGGGACGAGCTCTAGCCGGGATTAGTCCCAATGCTGTCCGAATTTCTGTAGGAATGGAACATGTGGATGATATTATCGCTGATTTAGAACAAGCGTTTGATGTTATTTAAGTTAATTCAACAGCGTGACCCGTCGCCCCGCCATCGGCGGAGTAAGCAGATGTTTTTAAATGTAAATTGAAAGGAAATCATATGAAACATAAAATTGCCTTCATTGGATTTGGAACTGTTGGTCAGGGACTTTGTGAGATCCTGTTATCCAAAAAAGAACAACTAAAGAGTCACCACGGATTTGACTGGGAAGTGGTGGCTGTGTCCGATATGTTGAAAGGGTCTGTATATTGCTCTGACGGGTTAAACGTAGAAAAATTGTTAAATCTTACAAACAACGGAAAATCTTTGGAAGAGTATGAATGTAAATGTGAAAAAGCTCCTTGCGAATATGGCTGGGACGCCATAAAAACTATTAATGACACAAATGCAGACACAATTTGTGAACTCACCTATACCGATGTCAAAACTGGTGAACCTGCTATCTCTCATTGCAGAGATGCTCTTAACGCAGGAAAAAACGTTGTGACAAGCAACAAAGGTCCAGCAGCGCTTGTCTATGGAGAACTTGTTGAACTCGCCAGGAAGAATGGGGTACGGTTTCTCATTGAAGGTACCGTCATGAGTGGGACGCCAGTATTGAATCTCACATCTGGCCCTCTTGCTGGATGCAAGATTTCATCTGTGAAAGGTATTCTCAATGGAACAACGAATTACATCCTAACTAAGATGGAAGCGGGAATGGATTATGAAACAGCTCTCAAAAAGGCACAGGATTTAGGGTATGCTGAAGCAGACCCCAGCGGGGATGTAGAAGGGTATGATGCTATGGCAAAGGTAATCATTTTAGCTAATGTAGTTATGGGCGGAAATCTCACTGCTGAGGATGTGGATCGACAGGGAATTACTAACATCACATTGCAAATGATTGAGGAAGCAGGAAAACAAAATGCCAGATGGAAACTCATTGGTTTTATTGAGAAGAAGGACAATAATATCAATGCCTCTGTCAAACCGGAGATGGTACCATTAACTCATCCATTAGCAGGGGTAATGGGAGCTACCAATGCGCTTACATTTAAAACCGATCTTCTTGGAGATGTGACAATATTCGGTCCGGGCGCTGGCAAAATGGAAACGGGTTTTTCCATTCTTACAGATTTACTTGAAATTCATAGAGGAGGTCAATCATGAAAATGCTTATAGCAGGAGAGTGGGTAAATACAAAAGATACCATAACGGTTGAGAACCCCTATGATCAATCGGTGGTTGATACGGTTCCTCGAGGGACAACTGAGGATATGAAGAGAGCCATTGAGAGTGCCGTTATGGGAGCTGAAATTGCTCGCATGATGCCGGTTCATCAGCGAATGGAAATTTTATACAGGGCGGCACAAATCGTGAAAGAGAATCTGGAAGAGTTTGCTAAAACAATTGCCAAAGAAGGGTCAAAAACCATCCAGGAAGCACGTAAGGAAGCATTTCGATGTGTCAACACACTCACCATTTCAGCAGAAGAATCCAGAAGAATTTTAGGTGAGACCATTCCCTTTGATTCGGTTCCAGGATCGGAAAATAAGACGGGTTATTACTACCGGATGCCCATTGGAGTTATAGGAGCTATTACTCCCTTCAATGATCCCTTGAATCTTGTTGCCCATAAGTTAGGACCTGCTATTGCGGGTGGGAATAGTATCGTTTTGAAACCAGCTACCGTAACTCCCCTTTCCGCATTGAAGCTTGCTGAAGCATTTATGAAAGCAGGACTCCCCTCTCATATCCTCAATGTTGTGACAGGACATGCATCAGAGGTGGCAGATGCTCTTGTTTCTGATTCGAGAGTAAGGATGATCACATTCACAGGCGGACCCGAAGCTGGGCTGGATATTATGAAAAAAGTAGGTCTGAAGAAGATAGGGATGGAACTGGGAAGCAATTCACCGGTCATTGTGATGGCAGATTGCGATCTCAATTGGGCGGTAGAATCGTGTGTTTCTGGAGCCTTCTGGGCAGTGGGACAGAACTGCATCGGTATACAAAGAATTCTCGTGGAAAATTCAATTTATGACGATTTTCTCAAGAAATTTGTGGACCGTACCGAGAAAATCAAAACTGGGTATCAATTAGACGAAAAAACAGATATGGGACCGATGATTACATTGAAAGAAGCAGAACGTGTTGAAAAATGGATTCAGGAAGCCGTTGAAATAGGGGCTAATATTCAGACAGGTGGCGGTCGGAAAGGCACATTGGTTGATCCTACGGTTTTAACCAACGTTCCGGATGATTCAACCATTAAATGTGAAGAAATTTTTGGTCCTGTAGTCATGCTTCAGCCAATTGATACACTTGACAATGCCATTGAAATCGCCAACAATGTGGATTATGGTCTGCACGGCGCAATTTTTACAAAGGATATTAATGATGCCTTTAAGGCAGCTCACAACCTGGATGTCGGCAGTGTAATCATTAATGAATCCACAGACTATCGTCTTGACCAGATGCCTTTTGGCGGAGTAAAAAAGAGTGGATTAGGTCGAGAAGGGATCAAATTTGCCCTTCAGGAAATGACGGAACCTAAAGTTATTTGTATTAACCTTTAATGGATGTGGGCTTCAGACATTAACCTGTACAACTTAGCGAATGATGTATGTGAAATCCGTCTTGTCCGAGCGAATCATATTTTCAAATTTTCTGTGTAGCCAATCTTTGAAAAAATTACGTGTAAACGGAACCAGTAAGGCAAATCCAAACAGGTCTGTTAACAAACCGGGAGTTAATAGAACAATTCCACCAATAAGTATGAACAAACCATCCAGCATTTTTTCTGTGGGCATTCGTCCCATCTGGAGTTCCAGCTGAATCTGACTCCATATCCACAATCCCTGTGCACGCGCCAGAGCTGCTCCAAGGATCCCGGTCACTATCACCAGCAGGAGTGCTGTCCAAAATCCCAACAGTTCTCCAAGCTTGATAAGTATGGCTATCTCCACCAGAGGGATTCCAATGAACAGTAATAATAATTTGGGGAACATTCTTCTTTCGGTTAGTAATATCTATGCAAAACTTACAAAAGATTTAAACATCTATCACAAGGAAAGTGTTAATAATCTGCTCTTAAATTTGTGTTGATTTTATTCGCGAATAACTATTACATTTTTATTGTTTATTTTAAAATAAATACTGAATGATCACAATGCATAATATCACTTACATATGCACACTGGTTAACGATTTCGTCACATATTAACAGGTTGTCTTAGTTTTTTTGACAAAAATACTATGGATCTGAGAAAGATATCAATGACAATAGAGAAATTACCGATATCTGTAACCGGTGAGAAAGTGGATATTGTAGTTCTTTTTGCTGATATCCGTAACTTTTCAAGTTGGCTACATAATGTTTCAGCAGAACAAGCTGCAGAATTAATTCAAATTGAATATGAAAAAGTGATCCAACTTGCTCACGATTATTATCACACTTATCATAAATTTCTTGGTGATGGATTTCTATTAATATGGGAAATTACCGATGTGGATGGTTTTGAAAACGCACTTTCGTTGGCAATAGGTGCAGCCTTTGAAATCCACAAGAAATATTGGTATTCATCTAAAGATTTAAGATTTAATTCTCCTGAAGGTTTAGGCATAGGTATTGCTTGCGGAGAAGCAGTTAGAGTCCAGCCTGAATCGTTTATCAAGGAAATGAATGAACCTGACTTTGTCGGATATCCAATGAATTGTGGCGCTCGTATTCAAAACTTGGCTAATCCTTATGGTGTTGTGGTTGATTCCTATGGTGCTCTTTTAGCGAAAAAATCCCCTGATCACATACTTTCAACAGCGTCAAGTCGAGCTTTGCATAAGCACCTTCTTAGACCGACAGAAAATGCACTTAAGGTAGCAGCTGAAATGAAAGGTCTCAGTGATCGTGATAAAACTGATTTCCGTTATATTATATGGCCATATAACCAGGATCATCTTTGGGAAACAGATGGTCGGTTATGAAAGAAGACAAACCTAACCCCCACTACCTTTAAGTTAAATCCAAGATATTTTTTAATTATTTATTAATTCATTCTTTGTTTCAGTTTTATCATTTTAGACTGGCAATACTACCGTTTCGGCCGTCCCCGCAGTAGCGGAGCGGCTGCCATACTTTATCGGCCATATCCAAAACTTCCTACGCCGGGTGACAGTCAGGTTCCACCAGGTCATCCCGCCAGCTGGCGGGTGACAATCTGAGTGCGATCATCCCGACGCAGAGTTTTATTTCCAAATCCATTAAACCGCACATATACTTACCGTACGACTGTTAAAAACCCGTTCTATGTCAAATGCACTCTCCGATTTATACCATCCATAAAACATCTTCAGGAACTTTCTCTGGACGGCTGTAAGTGCCTTAGTCCCGCTCATACCGTGCTCTCTTTTCCCATGGTAATACTCCCCGTACAGATTCCCCCTTTTCACTAAAGGAAACACAATCTGTCCCAACACCTTCCGCAAGGATGAACGTCCCTTCTTGCTGATCCTGTTCTGCCCCACATAAGTCCCGCTGCGCCGCTCACGGATGTTTAAGCCGGCGTAACGGTAAAGCTTCCGTATGTCACTAAAATCACCCAACGGACCTGTCTCTCCTAATAGCCTTCCTATCCAGAACTCGGTAATAACACCCCTGGTGGCCTGAGGTATCCTCGAATCTCTCTTCCGCAAACAACCGACCAACCGGACAATCTCCTCCCTCAAACCCTCCAGCCTGCTTTCCCGTAACAGATACTCCTCCCACAACTGCCTTATCCGTACTTGCAAAACTGCCACGTAGTCCCCATCCATCCTGTGCAGAACAGAGGTAGAAGCATCATCCCATAACCTCCTGAGTGTATCTTCCCTGATCCCGGGAACTTCCCGTTTCATACGTCTTCTAAAACGGATCCATCCCGACCGGTCGATTCGATAAGGACTACAGCCGTATAGCTCTATCAACGCCCTCCCCGACTTGCCATACAGAAAATCCTTCTTAAAGCTGTAATCGCAAAACAGCTCCATCAAACACTCATGTATCCTGTTCCGAACCCTCACCTGCTCTTTCTCTTCCACATCGTAGATGCGATTATTCTCCCGTAAAAGAAGATATTCTCCTCTTATCACCCTGTCTGTCAGTGTCTTACCCAGTTTCCATAACATCAGGATAACCCGGGGATCCTTCTCGTCCGTCTTGCCTGTATCATTACTCTCAACAACCTTTAGCTTGCTCACATTCTCCACATTTACCAGTCCGCCAGCTGGCGGATCCGGTGATAAATACCCGTCGGCTCAACCAGTATGTGCAACCCATTCAACTCAATAGACCTGGCCAGTTCAGTATAAGCAATCAGCTTCTGTTCGATGATACCTGTCCTGTTAGGAAAACTGTCATTCACTGTCCCTGAACCGTATTCACCATAACAATCCAGCTTATCTTTGCTTACATCAAATGCCAATACCAACCGGTTAAAATGTTGAATGTCATCTTTTTTTTGTGTAATCTTAAACATGAGCTTCTCCTTTCACTTTTCAAACTTAGATGTTAATATCGCATCTTTTGAAACGAGAAGCTCATTTTTTATGACCATAATTGGCATAATAGTATGTTCCACCTGACACCGAAGGCATGCAGCGTGATTTCTGGAGTTTTGAGTTAAAGGAAAGTGAGTAGCCATATCAAATATTTAAATGACAGAATTTCGGCGTAGGTGACTTATCCCATTGGTAGGCTTTTAACTTTTTAAATAATGAGTTCTAACAAATTCAAAGAATTAGTAAAAAAAAGAAAAGATTGGGTTAGATCTTCAAAAGAAAACAATTTTGATTTTGATAGCATTTTATCTGGTCTTTATAATTACCCTTCCCACTTCATTTACGAAATACTCCAAAATGCAGAAGATGCTGGTGCAACAAGCATTAGTTTTAATTTATTTGATGATTATTTAGAAACAATCCATAATGCGAAAAATGATTTTAACTTCGCTGATGTAGATGGAATAACTGGCATTGGTATATCGACAAAAAAGGATGATTTAAATAAAATTGGAAAGTTTGGTGTAGGGTTTAAATCTGTATTTGCAATAACTCAATCACCAATAATTGAATCTGGCCAGTTTCATTTTCAAATCGATGATTTTGTTTTGCCTCATTCATTAAGTTTAAATGGGAAGAAAGGAACAAGAATAAAATTACCATTTGACCATCCAATAAGGGGACAAGGTGAAGTTTTTGAACTTGTTGATAATAAACTACAAGACATCGGTTTAAAAACTCTTTTATTTTTGACTAATATAAAAGAAATAAAATGGAAAACCCCCTCTCAAAATGGACATTATTACAAATCTGACAAACCAGTTCAGAATGTAAATAACACAAAAAAAGTTTCAATAGTTTCACAAACTGACGATGATGAATTTTTTGAAGAATATTTAGTAATAAACAAACCAATTACGATTGACAGCAAAAATTTAAAGGTTGAAATAGCGTATAAATTAGA
>CAZVFT010000062.1:0-15181 GCA_964626495.1 uncultured bacterium | reverse complement strand
TAGAGCAAGGGAACCTGCCCCTCAACTGGCGCTATTTTAACCGGACAGTAGTGTTGTCGTATAAAAAAACACTTTTATTGCCACAAACACTACAAATGCCAACTAAATGGAGCTTTCTATATTGGATATATTTAAAAGTCTTTGAGAGTAATATTAATTTTGATTTTAGGAAATATTTCATTTTGTTGAAAAAACCCACCAAACGAATATGATTTTATCCGTAATGCTCACAAAAAACTTCACTCTTTCATCAAAATGGTGCGAGCATTGGGGATAAAATCGGGTTGTCTCATAGAGACTTCTTTAAAGAACAGAACCAGCTCGACTGGACTGTTTTTGAATATTCCATAGTCTTAATTTATTGTATCCTATTGTGGTTGTAAATAAAAAAGTTGTGTGTGGTGTAGTATTAAATGGGCAGAATCTACGAAATATCTCACCATTATAACCCATAATTCCCCTTTAATGTGGTAATATATTCTTTTTGCAGTGTTAATTAATCGTCAGTTTCGACTGATTCTATCATTCAGAACAGACCTCTCTTGTATACCATGATGGTATGGTTTTGAATCGGGATGA
This sequence comes from uncultured bacterium, assembly GCA_964626495.1. Taxonomy (GTDB): domain Bacteria; phylum Fidelibacterota; class Marinisomatia; order Marinisomatales; family CAZVFT01; genus JACNLN01. Next base: position 14,602 of record CAZVFT010000062.1, on the reverse strand, counting down.
ATATGCTTTTTCATTACCTTGTCTTTTCACCGGTGATTGAGAGTATCAGGGAGGAGCTCTCACCATCAACAACACTCTTACCATTGCTCTCTCTTTACAAACTGGACATTGTCTGATATCAATCCCCATAACCAGCAGGACCACTTCTTCTGTGGTAATTTTCTCCCGTTTTGCTTATGACTTGGTCACCCCCAGTAATGTTCTTATGATAGGCAAGGTGTCCTTCTTACACCTATTTGCCATAGAGCCGAACCTCCTGCTCTACTGGTGAGCTTACATTAAGACACAGTTAACCACGGGGTATTCAGTATCTACATTATGGGTATAAAAGTATGTAGTCAATAGTTTAATTCAGAAGTAATTCAGAGGATTCAAACAACAGTAGAGGAGGAACAATTAATTTCTCGACTGAGAGTCAAGGTTTTTACCTTGACTAAGGCATAGGGTCAAAATAAATTAGACAAATTTTATTAACCATTTTCGATGCAAGAAAAAGAAATTTATGCGAATGTATCTGTTGCCAATGTCTATGAAAAGCCGGATTTTAAGTCCAGTGTGGTGACACAAGCGCTACTTGGTGAGACGTTGATGGTTTTCGGTGAACAGGGGAAATGGTTAAACATCAGGCAATGGGATGGTTATGAAGGTTGGATTCGTAATTTTTTTGTTGCAGAAGGAACAGAAGCATACGTGAGTTGTGAGACTGAAATTATGATAGATGATCTTTTTGGTGCCGTCTATGAGGATCAAAACGAGTCTTCAGCTGTTGTGAGGGATATTGTATATGGAAATGTTTTGAAAATATCCGAAAAGGAGAATAACTGGTATCACGTGATACTTCCGGACGGAAAATCTGGTTGGACAAATGCTGTTATTAAAAAGGAAGTTAGTGAGGATATACGTACATTTCTTATGACAGAATCAAAGCGTTTCCTCGGGATTCCATATGTTTGGGGTGGTAAAACACCGAAGGGATTTGATTGTTCGGGCTTTATCCAGACGATTATGAAAGCTGGAGGCATTAAACTTCCCAGAGATGCCCACCAGCAGGTGCAATTTTACGGATTTAATGAAATTGATCTTTCCGATATACAGGGAGGAGATCTCATTTTTTTCAGTGATGAAGAGGGTAACGTGGATCATGTAGCACTATTTTTGGGTGAAAGTGAGTTTATCCATTGCTCAGGTTTTGTAAAAACAGAAAATTTCAATAAATTTTCCCCTGGATTTAATAAAGAACTTTACCAGAATCTTTATTCTGTGAAAAGTATCGAAGGATATTGAAATTGAGACATTTAAAGCGAAACGGAAACAGTATTTTAAATCGGGAGGTTCTTGTTTTGAATCAAAACTATCAACCTCTATTGATTTGTACCGCCAAACGAGCTATTTGTTTGGAATATCTCGGGAAAGTATCGGTCATTGAAAATTATCGAGAGTTTGTCCATTCTCCTTCGGTTACATTACAACTTCCCAGTGTAATAAAATTGGATCGATACATAAATATTAAGAATAATGATATTATCCTCTCAAGAAAAAATATTTTAAAGCGAGATCGACATCAATGTCAATATTGTGGACGAAAAAGTGTCCCTATGACTTTGGATCATGTAATCCCGAAAGAACTGGGGGGTAAGGATATCTGGGAGAACCTTGTCTGCTGCTGTCACGTTTGCAACAACAAAAAGGGAAATCGGCTTCCTGAGGAGGTGAAAATGCCCCTGATACGACGTCCTCAAAAACCAAATCGGATTTATTATATCCAGCAATATGTAAAAAGGAGTCAATCAGCCTGGCGTCCTTATTTATATATGGATTAATTGGAAGAAAGTTACTGGTATGAAAAATAAAAGAGTATTGAGCGGAATACAACCATCAGGAAATCTTCATCTTGGTAATTATTTCGGGATGATGAAGCGTATGATTGAGTATCAGGAAAACAATGAACTTTTTTGCTTTCTGGTAAATTATCACGCTTTAACATCAATGAACAATAGCCATCAGTTACAAAGAGATACCATCAATGCAGCCTGTGATTTTTTAGCACTGGGCTTAGATCCTGATAAGTCTGTTTTCTGGGTTCAATCTGATGTTCCTGAAGTCACAGAATTGACATGGATTCTCAGTATTGTAACGAGTGTTGGTCTGCTGGAACGTGCACATTCATACAAGGATAAGATTTCTAAGGGGGTAGTCCCAAGTCATGGACTTTTCAGTTATCCGGTGTTAATGACAGCGGACATTCTGCTGTTTGGAGGTGAAGTAGTACCAGTGGGTAAGGACCAGAAACAACATCTGGAAATGGCAAGGGATATTGCCATTCGCTTTAACACTACATTTGGTGAAACCTTTGTGATTCCCGAGCCACTGATCGAAGAGGATTTTGGTTTAATCCCAGGAACCAATGGGGAAAAGATGTCGAAATCCTATAAAAACACTATTGATATTTTTTCTGATAAAGATGATCTGGCGAAACGAGTCATGGGTATCGTTACTGATGCAACTCCAGTGGAAGAATCGAAAAATCCCGATAGTAGTATTTTATACCAGATTTATTCTCTATTTTTAGATGATTTAGGTCAGGAAGAATTGAGGGAAAGATTTCTGACTCCAGGACTGAGATATAACAATGTAAAAAAGGAGTTGATTGATATAATCTGGAATTATTTCACCTCATATCGTGAAAAAAGAGAAATGCTCCTTAAGGATAAAAGTTACGTATTAAAAACGATGCAGGAGGGGGCGGAAGAGGCTCGTGATGTGGCTGTCACATATCTCGAAAAAGCAAGGGAAAACGTCGGTCTCAACTATTGGCAATCCTGAATTACAATATTCAACTGGATAATTTCCAGGGTCCTCTTGATTTACTTCTGTTTTTCATTAAAAGAGATGAACTGGACATTATGGATATCCCCATTGCTCGAATTGCAAAAGAATATCAGGAATATCTGGATACTCTTCAGGGATTAAACGTTTCTGTATCAGGGGAATTTATTGTGATGGCAGCGACTCTGATGCGAATTAAAGTCAGAATGTTGCTGCCTCAACTCATAGATGAAGACAATGAAGAGTTTGAGGATCCACGAACGAAGCTGGTGAGACGGTTGCTTGAATATCAGCAATTCAAAGAAGCAGCAGAGAATTTATCTACACTGGCTCGTGAACACGATCTGTGTCATTCAAGAATGATCTCTGCTGAAGTAGAGACTGTTGGTGAGGAGCCTTCCTTTTATCTTGAAGAGATATCCTTGTATAAACTGGTTCAAACCTTTAAAACTCTTTTGGATCAAATGCCACAGGAACTTCCCTATGAGGTAGAGAGGGAACAGATTCATATCCGGGAACAGATTTCGTTTTTATTGGCGAAATTTGTGGATCGGAGTCAACTTTTATTCTCGGAAATTTTACCGTCTCTCAATACTCGTCATAAGATTATCACCACTTTTTTAGCAATTCTTGAAATGATTCGTCAGGGACAAATACAAGTGAAACAACAATCTATGTTTGAAGATATCATCCTTGAAAGGATTGAAGCCTGATGGCTAAAGAGGCATTCCAGCAGGAAGAGATTCAAATCGTTGAGGCATTGCTCTTTTCGTCTCTTGAACCTCTTCGCCAATCAAAGATTGACATCTGTTTTAATGGAGATGCCCCAAAGCTTCAGGAGGTGATTTCTTTAATTAATAAAAGATATGAGAAAAATGGCAATCCCTTTTTTGTAGAAAAGGTAGCAAGGGGATACCGTCTTGTAACAAGACCAGAATTTGATCCATGGATACGACGTCTCCACACCCGAATGGGAAGAACTTCCCTCACACGTGCCAGTCTTGAAGTACTTTCAATTATAGCTTATAAAGGTCCTGTGAGTCGAATGGAAATTGAGAGCATCCGGGGTGTTCAAAGTGGGAGCTCGGTAAAAACTCTACTAGATAAGAATCTGATTAAAATCAAATGTCGCTCTGATAGTCCGGGACGACCCCTTCTGTATTCTGTCACAGATGCGTTTCTTGTATCATTTGGTCTTGAAACACTATCCGATTTGCCTAAAATTCGTGACATATCAGAATTAACATCAGAACATACGCCCACTGATTTATTTAATAATGCGACTGAATAGATATTTAGCCTATTGTGGTATTGCCTCCCGAAGAAAATGTGAACAGATAGTCAAAGCCGGTCGAGTCACAGTTAATAATATCGAAATTCTGAATCCTTTTATCGAAATCCATCGTGATGATGACGTGTGTTTGGATGGATGTTCTCTATGCCAGCCTGAAGAGGATATCGTTATTCTGCTTAATAAGCCGACGGATGTTATTTCCACCATATCTGATACTCATTCTCGAAAAACAGTTATGGATCTGATTGATGTTAATGAAAGAATTTTCCCGGTGGGGCGGCTTGATAAAGATACCACAGGTGCAATCCTGCTGACCAATAATGGTGTTCTCGCCAATAAGTTGACACATCCCCGGTTTGGAGTGGAAAAGATTTACAATGTAACCATTGATAAGCCTATTCTAAACATTGATCTTAGGAGAGTTGAAAAAGGAGTCGATATTGGTGATGGAGAAATAGGTCAGGGTAATATCATAGAAGATTGTGGGGACAATAGTGATTTAGAATTGAGTAAAAACAGTCAGAAATGTAAGGTTAGATTGTTGTTAACACACGGGAAAAAGCGGGAAGTAAAACGGATATTTTCTGCACTGGGTTATGAAGTACTAAGTTTGCACAGAGAATCTTTTGCTGGCATCAATACGGGAGGTTTGCAATCAGGAGAATGGAGGAAACTAACTCAGGGTGAGATTGAAAAATTGCAATCGAAAGCTTCAAAGTAATTTATGAATTTATGAGTTGTATCTAGAAAGGTCGGATAGTTGAAAATAAATGAGTTTATTCCCCATTGGCGATAATTAAAAATGACAAAATTGCCGGACAATATAAATATTATAGATGTCACAGCAGACAATGTTTCTGAAGTTGGTATCTACTGTATTAAGAACAGAAAATCCTCTGGATATCAGGTAAAAGTTGAGTGGTTCAAGTCAAAAATAAATAAAGGTCTTAGAATAAAAATAGCTGTTAACAAACAGGACAAACAACTTGGCTTCATTGAATATATTCCTTCAGAAATTGCCTGGAGACCGATTAAGGTTCACAACTATCTTTTTATTCAATGTATTGCCATTTTTGTTAAAGAAGTCAAACATAAAAGTATCGGTTCAATTTTATTAAAGCAATGTGAGTTAGATGCTAAACAGAATAATAAAGACGGTATTTGTGTGATGAGTAGCGATGGAGTTTGGATGGCAAATAAAACTTTGTTTGAGAAAAATGGGTTTACCCTTGGTGACCAGCTCGACCGTTTTGAATTAATGTATAAAAACCTAAAGGACAACATTTCTATTCCTCATTTCAATGACTGGACAAAGCAATTAGCGAAATATAAAGGATGGAATTTAATTTACTCTAACCAGTGCCCATGGCATGATAAGGCAGTTAAAGATCTTACACAATCAGCAAACGAAAACGGAATTAAATTAAAGGTTAAAAAACTGACAACCCCAAAAGAGGCACAAAACACACCATCAGGTTTTGGGACTTTTAGTTTAATCAAAAATGGAAGATTACTTTCCGACCATTATATTAGCAAGACAAGGTTTGAAAGTATTTTAAGACAAGAAAAGAAAAAATTATAATTGCCGTCAGCATCATATATAAGCCATAGTTCTTCTCAGAACGTTACGACTCATAAACTGGACAGTAATAGTTGTTAATCTGAAAAAAAATTAAGGGAAGAATGAATATTTGATAAGTTTTCAATATCAATTTACTATATTTATTAATGAGGAGTTGATAATTAAATTTATGAATCAGGTCTGGATTAATATTTCCCTTTTCTCAATGAGTTGTGTAAATTTTCAAGCTTTTTGAAATAGGGAAATGTGCGTTTCAACCCCTGTCTATGTAGTGAGAATATTTTATTTGGAGATGGATAATGATTATTACAATTGATGGACCAGCAGCATCAGGGAAGAGCATTACAGCAAAAGGAGCGGCAGAACGATTGGGGTTTCTTTATCTCGATACGGGTGCGATGTACCGGGCAGTTACTTTGGCTTTTCTCAGGGCTGGTGTGAAGTTCAATGATATAAAAGCTATAGAATCTATTCTCGATGAGTTAAAGTTGTCTCTTGTTGCTGACGAGTCTGGATCACGGATTCTTATTGGGGATGAAGATGTCTCGGAAGCAATTCGGGGGTTGAGCGTGACACGAAATGTCAGTGCTGTAAGTGCTATATCTGCGGTAAGAAAAAAGATGGTTCAGCTTCAACGGGAAGTTGTTAAAGGGAAAAACGCTGTTGTGGAAGGCCGTGATATTGGCACAGTTGTTTTTCCAGATGCTGATTTTAAATTTTATATTTCTGCTAATGTTGAAACACGTGCGAAAAGACGACAGAAAGATCTGGAAAAGCTTGGAATTAAACAATCAGTAGATGAGATTGTTGAGGATTTAAAACAGCGTGATCGAAAAGATTCCAGCAGGAGACTCTCCCCGCTAAAGAAATCGGATGATGCGAGAGTCATCGATACAACATCGCTGACCATCAATGAACAAATCAACATAATTGTGAATCAAGTGAGATTAAAAATAGGTAAGGAAGAGAAAAATAAATGAGTAACAAAAATAACGAAGTGTTAGAACAACAAAAAAGTGAAGAAGTCGATGAGACTATCACCCAAGATGTGAAAGAATCAGAGGGAGAAGAAACCTCTAATAATGATACTAAAGATGAGGGAAATGAAATTTTACAGGAGCCTAATGACATAACTGAGGAAGGTGAAGCAGAAGAGGTAACTGTGAAGGATTATCTCGATGATTCTATATTCAGTGATGTCCAGGAAGTACCATTTGAACAGATATTTTCGGAGGAAGATTCTGATGAAGTGGTTCCACCAGATGTTTTAAAATTGTATGAAGATACCCTCGCTGAGTTTGGGGAGGAACGGATTATTAAGGGACGAGTCATTGGCCATAATGAGAAGGAAATCATTATGGACATTGGATTTAAATCAGAGGGGATCATTTTAAGGGAGGAGTTTACTGGGGAAAAGATACCCAATATTGGTGATGTCGTAGAGGTTTACCTTGAAAAGGTTGAAGATAAAAGTGGACAAACGGTTTTATCGAAGGAAAAGGCAGATTGGACGAGAGAATGGAATAAAATCGTTGAAAAATATGAGAAAGGTGAAACCATCAATGGTACAATATCCCGACGAATTAAGGGAGGAATGGTGGTTGAAATTGGGATGATTCAGGGTTTTTTACCCGGATCACAAATTGATATTCACCCTGTTCGGGATTTTGATCAGTACGTTGGTAAGGAAATGGAATTTCGAATTGTTAAAGTGAATATGTTGAGGAAAAATATTGTCATTTCCCGAAAGGCACTGCTTGAGGATTCGATTCGGGAACAACGGGACGTTCTTCTTAAGGAAATTGAAGTAGGACAGGTTGTTGACGGTCGTGTGAAAAATGTTACCGATTTTGGAGTATTTATTGATCTTGGAGGTGTTGACGGTCTTCTCCATGTGACTGACCTTTCATGGGGGCGTATTAATCATCCATCAGAAATGGTTTCAGTGGGTGATAGCATTAAAGTAAAAGTGATCGGTTTTGACGAAGGGAAGAAGAGAATATCCTTGGGGATGAAACAGTTAACTCCACATCCCTGGGATGACGTTCCAGAGAAATATCCTGTAGATACAAAAGTTAAGGGTAAGGTAGTAAGTATGACGAATTATGGTGCGTTTATTGAAATTGAAAAGGGAGTTGAGGGGCTTGTGCATGTCTCTGAAATGTCCTGGGTTAAAAATATTCATCATCCCTCTGAAATGGTTAATCTTGGAGATGAAGTTGAAGCAGTGGTTTTGAGCGTTAATTATGAGGAGAGAAAAATTGCGCTTGGGTTCAAACAGCTTGAACCCGATCCCTGGGATGGAATTGAGAAAAAATATCCTGTGGATTCGATTCATAAAGGCATTGTTCGTAACTTAACACAATTTGGAGCTTTTGTAGAGCTTGAGGAGGGAGTTGACGGGCTGATTCATGTGTCTGATCTCTCCTGGACAAAGGTAATTCGTCATCCGAAGGAAGTGGTAGATAGGGATCAGGAAGTGGAAGTGAAGATTTTGGATGTATCCCGGAAAAGCCGGCGTATCTCTCTTGGACTAAAACAGGTTACTGAAGATCCATGGGAAGAGATCAGCAATTTTTACAAAAAGGAAAAACTGGTTGAAGGGAAAGTGATCCGTGTTCTGGATAAAGGGGTTATTCTTAATCTTGAAATGGGAGTGGAAGGAATTATTCCATCTCGAATGTTTTCGAGTACGGAAAAGGAAAAGATGTTGAAACAGTATCGAATAGGTGAAACAACAAAGGGAGAAGTGTCCGATGTCAGATGGGGAGATAAGAAAATTATTTTAAAGCCCATAGAGGAACCTATCGATGAGGAAAAAACAGAAGTACAAGAGGAGGAATCAAATAAATCCCATGATGCAGATAACACGGATGAAAAACGGGATTCCAAGGAAACCAAAGAGTCTGAATGAGTAAATCAATATTATGAATTGAGATGAATATGGCTATGAAGTTTTCAGACATTCGTAGCAGATTAAAAAAGGGGCACTTGCAACTATGGGGAGGTGCCTTTTTTTTAGCAGCAATCCTGTGGGTTTTTGTGATATCTGAAAACAGGTACACTTACATCATTGAAATGCCCATCGAAGTAAGAAACATTAAAGAGGGTAAAACCTTAAAAGGTGAGGTCGTCCCAACAGCTGATGTCAGATTTATGGCGACCGGTCGTGCTATTTTAAAAACGCTTCTCCTGAAATCCATATCGAATTTTAAAATGGTATTAGATCTTGAAAAAATAAGTACATCTTACGACTTCGACCTGAATGAATATTACGACAAATACAGTCAAAAGGTTGTAGTCCCTTCTGGTTTTGAATTGGAATTCATTGAGGTCGTTCGTCCTGATTCTATTCATATCTCCCTGGATGATGTTATGGAGAAAAAGGTATGGGTTATTATTACTACCAAAATTCACGTCGCTCCTGGGTTCATCCAGGTGGGAGAATTGAGATATACTCCCGAGGAGATACTATTGACAGGACCCGAGGAAATCATTGCGGAGGTTGATTCTATTGAAACTAAATATCAGTCTTTCGAAAATCTAACCTCATCGCTGAATACCACAATACCTATTGATTTAAATTTCCCAAGAGTTGTTGCTTCATCGCACCGGTTCGTCGGGATATCAGCGGACATTCAAAGTATCGGCGAGCGAATTATCAGTGAAGTACCAGTGGAGATAATCAACGTTCCCGAGGCTCTCAGAGTTTTTCCCAGTCCTTCCACTGTGTCGCTCACTATTACCGGTGGAGTCGAATACATTGCTGAAATAACTGCAAACGATTTAAAAGTGTATCTTGATTTTTCAAAACAGTGGACACCGAGACAGGTATATTATACCCCCAATATTGAAGTTCCTGGTGAAATTATTCAGTGGCGTGATCTCTCTCCGAAAAATATTGAACTCAGAGTCACAAAAATACAATTGTGATAATTCTGGGTATTGAAACCTCGTGTGATGACACTGCTGCAGCAGTTTGTCATAATGGCGAGATCATTTCCTCCTTTGTATCATCACAGGATATTCATTCTGCTTTTGGAGGGGTTGTCCCCGAAATAGCAAGTCGTGAACACGAAAAATATCTGTCCGTAGCTGTTTCTGAAGTAGTGAGACAGGCTGATATTCAAATCCAGGCTCTGGATGCAGTGGCAGTTACACGGGGACCCGGTCTGATGGGGGCTCTTCTTACCGGTGTAAGTTTTGCTCAGGGACTGGCGAGTGGACTGGAGATTCCCTGCATTGGGGTTGATCATATTGAGGCACATATTTTTGCGAACATTATTTCCCGCCAAGAGTTTAATTACCCATTTCTGTGTCTTTTGATATCAGGAGGTCACACCCAGATATGGAGAGTGGACGGATTGAGACGTTATCAACTTTTTGGAGAAACGAGAGATGATGCAGCCGGTGAGGCGTTTGATAAGGGAGCTCGGATTTTGGGATTGTCCTATCCGGGAGGACCGGCAATAGAAGAGGCATCGAATGGGGGAGACGAATTTGCTGTAGACTTTCCTCAGGCATTTTTAAAATCGAATGACATCGAATTCAGTTTCAGTGGACTAAAAACTGCACTGCTTAATTATGTTCACAATCATGGAGAGACCTACGTCAGGAGACACTTAAAGGATATTGCCTCGAGTTATCAATGGGCTATTGTTCACATTCTTTTATCAAAACTTCTGCAAAGTGTGGAATTAACCGGGATCAGAACTGTTGCTATTGGTGGTGGCGTGGCAGCGAATATGAGACTTCGTTCTCTATCGAAAGAAATGCTAACAGGTTGTAATGTATTATTTCCAAAGAAGAACCTTTGTACAGATAATGCTGAAATGGTTGCCTTTCTGGCTGAAAAATACCTGGAAGCCGGATTGGATGATGATACAGATATCAAGGTGGTACCAAACCTGAGATTACCTTCTTGATTTATGATTTCAACAGGATCACAACAATTATCTATCTGGATACTGGCACCACTTCTGTTGCTCGGTGCTCTCCTTGCGTATGTCAGCTATCGAAGACTCCGCAGGACAACACCAAATTGGTGGTGGATACTTTTTATATTACGCCTTGTTCTCATCACGGGAGTTATTGTTCTCCTTATTAATATTACCTTTTCCTGGTCTTCAACTTTTGCCAAAATTCCACTTATCAGAATATTTTTTGACAACTCGGTAAGTGCTGTGTATCATCAATCTGTCTCCAGTGAATCTTTAAATGAAGGTTACAACGAGATTAAGACGATACTTCAGGAAATGTCTCCAGCAGGAATGAAAGAAGTGCGGGTTGAGTGCTACTCACTTGGAGTTGAATCGGAACTCTTTGATGACAGTGAAAATCAATTGGATTTCTCCGCTCCATCAACATACATCTCATCTATTTTCAATGGAATTGAGTCCATTCCACCAGACCAATTTCTTGCAGGTATTGTTCTTGTTTCTGATGGGCAATATACTGTGGGTGGGGATCCATTGCAGTTGGTTGAATCTGTGGGGGTTCCCGTTTATACTATTGGAATTGGGCAGACCACTCCACTGGTTGATGTTCGGATAGAAAGAATTGAAGTACCAACAGTGGGTATCAAGGGTGGGACTGAAATAGCAGAAGTAGATATTATCTCAACTGGTGCGCAAAATGAGCGTGTAAATGTTACCGTTTCGAAGGGGAAGAAACTTATCGGATCGAAGGTGATAACTCTATCAGGTGACGGATCTGTAAATGTTGTAAAATTTCAATTCCAGCTTGATGAGGAGGGACTTCATACATACACCGTGCATACCTCTTCTGTTAAGGATGAAATCAATATTGAAAATAATCGTTCTTCGTTTGACATCTCTGTACTTAAAAACCAATTTCAGGTAGCGCATATAACAGGAGTTCTTTCACCAAATACATCTTTTATTCAACGATTGCTTGAGGAAGACAAACGTTTTAATGTTGATCAGTATATTCACCTCCCTGATGAATGGCAGAAGCCGCTTGCTCATTTCTGGCGGTCTAACTATGATCTTATTATTCTGGATAATTTCCCCAATTCTCGAACCTCCCGGCGTTTTGTGACCGATCTTGGAAACAAACTCAAGAGTTACCCTGCTGCACTTGCCTGGATTGCTGGACCAAATCTGGATAGCAAACGGGTGAAACAATTTTATCCACTTTTTGGTGTACAGGAATCAACAATCAAGTTCAAAAAGGACAAAGCTCTGGGTATTGAGTTTTCCAACTCTGCCAGTAGACATCCAATTTTTTCCATTTCCGATCCCAATCTATCACTCGCTGTCTCCTCCATATCATTGCCTCCTGTTCGACCATTTTTGATGATTGAAGCGGGTTCAGATCAGATGAAGTCACTCGCAATGATGAGCGAAATTAGCGCTATTCCCCTATTTTGTGTTGGTGAACTTCCTTTGAAAATAGAGCAGCCAAGGTTCCGAACGGCTATCTATTCCTCACCGGATCTGTGGCGACTCCATTTCCGGATTATGGATACAGGATATGCCCGTTTTGTGGAAGAGTGGTGGAAACGAACATTTAACTGGCTGGTGAAATCCAGTGGTGAGAGTGATCTGTATTTTCGATTGAATAAGAAAGTGTTTCAGCAGGGGGAATCCATTCAAGCTGTAGGAACGGTGATGGATCTGAATCAGGGTCAAATTGGTGATGGGGAGGTAGTATGTATGGTTATAAAGGAAGATGAAGTGGTGGGATCATATCCCCTATATTTTTCAAGAGACAGTGACCAGTGGGAGGGAACCTTTTTTGCCTCAAGACCCGGGATGTATGAATACTTGGTTGAAGTGTTTCATTCTGGGATATTAATAGGGGAGTATAAAGGTTCATTCCGGGTGGAGGAGAGCCAGATTGAATTGAACGATGTTTCTTTGAATAAACCACTTTTGACGGGGCTTGCGCAGAAAAGTGGAGGGGCGTATCTGGATTGGGAATATCGGTCATCCATTTCTGAATGTATCGTCATCAAACCCCGCAGCGTTTTGGTTGATCATTCCATACACTTTTCTCATTGGCTTCCTTTTGGAATTATCCTGTTAGTTATTATGGTGGTAGAATGGATTGTAAGGCGAACATTCAACCTTTTGTAACCTACCTCCAAAGATTACATAGACACTTCAGAATAATCCATTCTGTCACTTGCGACTCTATATCTGAAGTAATGCTTATGAAATATTCTATATCCTGTATGTGAAAATCCAAATGCACCTGCTTTCTTTTTGATGGTGTTTTAATATACTATTGGACATTTAATCCTACACATACGTCCTTCATCACCTTAAAAATACGTCATTCATCACTCCCAAAATACGTCCTTGAATGTATTGTCCCTTAGAATAAATTCCTTTATATTAGTTACAGTATGAGGGTTTCCCAGGAAAAGAATTACAAATTCTTTGCTGATCAACACATTTTCTCGGATGTAAGTGCGAGAAACAAGATGATTGATATCGTTACAACTAAATCCAGGGAAAAGGCAATATTCCTTGGTGAAGGGAAATTGCACAGCAAAAAAAATGTAAAAAAGTGAAAAATAATGATTGCTGTTAATGAGTTTGTTAATGTTGAATTTGTAAGTTTACGCCGTTATTCATATTGAATTAATGACCCAAACAAAAGCATTTCATAAAGATTTTGAATGATTAAAGGGCAAAAAAGAAAGGAAATAGCAATGAAAACAAAATCGATAATGACCTTTTCACTTTTACTGTTTTGTGTACTATTTATGTTGAGTTGTGGTGATGAGGTTACAAATTACGTTGATAACACTGAAACGGATGGGAGGGTTATTGGTTCAATTAACGGTGTGGTTACGGATGCAAATACAAACGAAAGATTAGGAGATATCGTAGTATCTTGGTGCAAAGACGGAAAAATAAAGGAAACACAAACGAATAGCCTTGGATATTACGCTATTTCAGATCTATCGCCAGGTAATTATGAAATAACCTTCTCTGGGAAAAGTGATTATGCAGTAGCTAGAGTTACTGTGACTATTCCTACACTTCAGGAGGTTGGAATTAATAATTTGCCGACTGATGAAGATTTTCACCACAGCGAAAAAAAGGATATGAATTTATACCGGTTTAATGCTGGCTTAACCGGTAAGGTGTGGGCAAAACAGGATGGCGAAAACACCAATTTAGCGGACGCAGTTACAGTAATTGCTGATTTTAATAGTTACGATATTTCTCCTGATGAGTATAATGCTACGACAGATAATATCGGTGTATTTACCTTTGATAGTCTTCCTGCAAGCCCTTCAGTTAATTTACGGACAATGCCATATAATGATGGGACTTACGATTACAGTGTGCAGACTGCATCTGCCACATTAATTCCTAATGGGACTGCAAATGCAGGAAACATTATTCTCGCTATTGCTCCAGCGACGCCATTCATTGTGCAAAACAACTTTGAGAATGACGATTTTCTTTTGACAAATGATATTGTAATTACTTTCTCAAAACTCATGAACACAACCTCATTCGATATTGAACTTTGGACCTATACCTATGGAAATGTTGAATTTGAAGCAGCTTGGAGCAACGATATTACACTGACTATTAACCCCTATGTTGCACTTCAAGCAAATGAAACCTATTACCTATCATTGAGTGGTGTCTCCCAGGATAATAATAGTTTCTCAGAGACCCTTGATTTTGTAACACAGGAAGGCATAGAATTCACCTGGACAAATCTTGAACGGGCAGATGGTGTTTTTGATGAATTCCCAATTGATTCGAATATTGTCATGACTTTTACAATGGAAGTGGATTTGAATAACTATAATGGGTATGTGAATCTGTATGATGAGGATAATGCTTTAGTTTTAACATCTTTATCAACTGATTCAACTACATTAATAATAGATCCCTTATATAACCTAG